>JAICPX010000155.1 GCA_025929635.1 Chitinophagaceae bacterium | reverse complement strand
AGTGCCCCAAAACGCAACCCCATCCCAATTGCGTCAACTAATGCTAAAACAATTGACGCGATCTGGATAAAAGAACTACCAAAGCCAACCAACGCCCCGGCACTACAGGTAAAAAACGGATGGTTAGTGAGAGGAGTAGAGATCATTACTGGTAAACGGCAAGGTGTGCAATGGTGGAGTGGCAATTTACAACGTTCTACTATTCAAAATGCACGATCACATATTACAAGATTTGTCCCGGGAAGAACAGGCAAAGGATTAACGGATGATCTCAATGAAGTGGCGGATGAAATGAAAGCGACCAATACCATTGCTATTGAACATAATTATGGTTTATGGTATGATAGAAGAAGGGATGATCATGAAAGGATAAGAAGAATGGATGGAGAAGTTTGGCCACCTTTTTATGAATTACCGTTTGCAAGAAGCGGAAAAGAAATTGCATGGGATGGATTGAGTAAATATGATCTTACCAAATACAATTTATTTTACTGGAACCGCTTAAAACATTTTGCCGACCTGGCTGATCAGAAAGGTCTGTTACTTATTCATCAAAATTATTTTCAACACAACATCATTGAAGCCGGTGCTCACTTTGCTGATTTTCCCTGGCGCACTGCAAATAATGTCAACAATACCGGTTTTGTTGAACCTGTAAATTACGCAGGTGATAAGCGGATATTCTATGCCGAACAATTTTATGATATTTCTCATCCTGTTCGCAGGGAGTTGCATAAAAAATATATTCGTCAATGTTTAAATAATTTTAAGGACAATAATGGAGTCATTCAATTAATAGGAGAAGAATTTACCGGCCCAACTCACTTTGTGAAGTTCTGGTTAGATGTTATTAAAGACTGGGAGAAAGAAACAGGTAAGCATCCCATTATTGGTTTAAGTGTTACAAAAGATGTCCAGGATTCTATTTTGAACAACCCGGCATATGCATCGGTTATTGATCTTATCGATATTCGCTACTGGCATTACCAGGAAGACGGAACAACCTATGAACCAAAAGGAGGGCAAAATTTAGCACCACGTCAGCATGCTAGATTATTAAAGCCAAAGAAAACAAGCTTTGAGCAAGTGTATCGTGCCGTAAAAGAGTACCGCGATCGGTATCCGGGTAAAGCCGTCGTCTATTCGGGCGATAGTTATTCTGAATTTGGTGTTGCAGCATTTTTAGCCGGTGGAAGTTTGGCGGTGTTACCGGAGAACGTAGACAAGAAATTATTAAAAGCGGCAGCCGGGATGAAGCCAGCTGCATCAACAAATAAAAATGAATACGTGCTGAGTGATGGAAAAAATAAGATCATTTACAATAAGGAAACAAAAAAGTTTGAAAAGGGATGAGAATATTCTTTGTTTTCATATTATTTCTTTGGGCCTGCAATACAAAAACTCATCTGCCATTATTGAAAGTGTCAGGTGATAAAAGATTTTTTCAAACCGTCGACGGTGAACCATTTTTTTGGCTGGGCGATACGGGTTGGCTGTTGTTTATAAAATGCGATAGAGAAGAGGCCATCCAGTATCTTGACGACAGGAAAGAAAAAGGATTTAATGTGGTACAGGTAATGCTGATTCATGACCTGGATCTTGGTGTGAATGCCTATGGTGATTCAGCTTTGCATAATAAAGATGTGTCGTTACCAAACACCACCGCTGGGAGTTCCTTCGAAGACGAAAATGAATATGATTTTTGGGATCATGTTGATTATATAATTGACGAGGCAGCAAAGCGGGAAATTTATATGGCTCTTGTACCTGTGTGGGGTGGGAATATCAGGCGGGTCTATGGACCACAAGCGAGGTCGTATGCAACATTCCTGGCGAACAGGTATAAAGACAAGCGTAATATCGTCTGGCTGAATGGGGGTGATATCAAAGGAAGTGATGGATTGAATGAGTGGCAGGTGATTGGAAAGACAATTGACTCTATTGATAACGATCATTTGATCACGTTTCATCCAAGAGGCAGGAATTCTTCATCAGCCTGGTTTCATAATGAACCATGGTTGGATTTCAACATGTTTCAAAGTGGTCATCGCAGCTATGCCCAGGATACATCTTCCGGTGAAACCCTGCATTATGGCGAAGACAATTGGAAGTATGTGAATTACGATTATAATTTATCACCCATAAAGCCCACATTTGATGGCGAACCTTCTTATGAAGACATTCCTTATGGTTTACACAGCGCTGATCAACCTTACTGGAAAGATTATGAGATCAGGCGTTATGCCTATTGGAGTGTGTTTGCCGGTGGTTGTGGTTTTACATACGGGCATAATTCAGTGATGCAGTTCTATACACCGGGCGATTCAGGAATTTCATTTTTTCCAAAAATAAAATGGCAGGATGGACTGAAAGCACCTGGTGCAGGGCAAATGAAGTTTTTGAAGCAATTAATTTTAAGCAAAAGCTATTACGATCGTGTGCCGGCACAGGAATTAATCGTGGACAATGGCGAAAGATATAATTATGTTGCTGGTACAAAAGGGAAAGATTATGCGATGTTGTATGTATATAATGGAAGAAGTTTTAGGGTGGATATTTCTAAACTCAATTTTTCTCCGTCAAAAGCAACCTGGTTTGATCCAAGGACCGGGGAAAAGAAATCGATTGCAATAGGAAACAGTGATCTTTTTGATCCGCCGGGAGAACAAAAAGATGGGAATGATTGGGTTTTGATCTTAGAGAAATGATAATAATGCGTTTGAAATTATTAATTATGCGCAGCATCCTGTGGATTAATTATTCATTATTAATTCTATTTGCATCCTGTTCAAACAAGGCGTATTTATTTACATCATTTCATGAACCGGCTGATAAAGGTTTACGGATGTTGTACAGTTACGATGGATATAAATGGAACGATTTGGAGACAGTTCTTTTAAAACCTGAAGTAGGCAATCAGAGAGTCATGCGCGATCCGAGTATGGTGCAGGGACCTGATGGAACTTTTCATTTGGTATGGACAAGCAGCTGGCGGGGAGATAAAGGTTTTGGCTATGCGTCTTCAAAGGACCTGGTTCATTGGGATAAGCAACGATTCATTCCGGTCATGCAGCATGAGCCAACAACGGTCAATGTGTGGGCGCCTGAGTTGTTCTATAACGATGAAGTACAAGAATACATTATTATCTGGGCAAGTTGTATTCCCGGGAGGTTTGAACGAGGAATTGAAGAGGACAGCAATAATCACCGAATGTATGCGGTAACGACAAAAGATTTTATGAGATTCAGTGAAGCAAAACTGTTTCTTGATCCTGAGTTTAGTGTAATTGATGCGGTGATTGTAAAAAGAGCGGCAAAAGATTATGTACTGGTGCTGAAGGATAACACAAGGCCGGAAAGAAATATCAAAGTTGCGTTTGGTGATTCGCCATTCGGGCCATGGAAAAATATCTCAACACCCTTCACTGATAATTTCACCGAAGGGCCATCGGTTGTAAAAGTGAAGGATGAGTGGCTGATCTATTATGATTCGTACCGGAAAAAAATTTATGAAGCATCAGTAACAAAGGATTTTATCAATTTTACCAATATAACTGGAAAAGTACAAGTGCCGGAAGGCCATAAACATGGAACGATTGAAACAGTGAGTAGAAAATTTGTGAAACAATTAAAAAGCAATTTGCAGAAATAATAGAATGAGATTATGCTTAACGATATTACTAATTATTAATTGTTCATTATTAATTGGACAGGATACGGTTCGTTACGTTGGGAAAACGTTGTCGAATGTGGATTATCATCACGGGCAATTAGCCCCGGCTATCGGTGTTCATAACATTCAAACGATGCGGGCAAACCGTGGGGATAACAATAACATCACTTCATGGACCTATAACCATGCACCGATGCTGGCATATTGGAATAACAGTTTTTACCTGGAATATTTAAGCAATCCTGTTGGTGAACATATTGCCCCGGGTCAGACGTTACTGCAATCATCAAAAGATGGCTATACCTGGACAGCACCGGTTGTCATTTTCCCGCCATATAAAATTCCTGATGGGTTTGTAAAGGAAAGGAAGAAAGATACTGCCAGGAATAGTTATGCCGTGATGCATCAGCGCATCGGCTTTTATATTTCAAAGAGTAAAAGATTTTTTGCGCTGGCTTATTATGGAATCGTGCTGGCCAAAGGTGATGACCCAAATGATGGCAATGGCATAGGTCGCGTGATAAGAGAGATAAGACCGGATGGAGGCTTTGGGCCGATCTATTTTTTTCGTTACAATCATTCATTCAACGAGAAGAATACTTCTTACCCATTTTATAGATCATCAGGTGATAAAGAGTTAATTGCTGCCTGTGATGAAATACTTGCTACACCATTATTAATGATGCAGACAGTAGAGGAAGGAGATCGTAACGATCCATTGGTCCCTTTGCAAAAGGACTTCAAAGCTTTTAATTATTACCATCTTCCGAATGGCAACGTGGTGGGACTATGGAAATATGCCTTGACGAGTATCAGTAAAGATGAAGGGAAAACATGGCAATACAACCCGACCCGGGCGCCGGGTTTTGTAAATGCCAATGCGAAGATCTGGGGACAAAGGACAAGTGATGGCAAATATGCAACCGTTTATAATCCTTCCGAATTTCGATGGCCGCTGGCAGTAAGTGTAAGCGATGATGGTCTAAAATATAAGAATCTTTTATTGGTAAATGGTGAGATAACTTCAATGCGTTATGGAGGGGCTTATAAAAGTTATGGTCCACAATATGTTCGTGGCATACAGGAAATGGATGGTAAACCGGCTGATGGAAATATGTGGGTTTCTTATAGCATGAATAAAGAGGATATGTGGGTGAGTAAAATTCCAATTCCTGTAAAGGATAAGGAAACTAAGCATGTAGATGAAAATTTTGAAAACGGTAACACGTTAAATAGTTGGAATATTTTTAGCCCGCTATGGTGCCAGGTAAAGATTGAGAACAAAACACTCGCCTTACATGATGCAGACCCCTTTGATTATGGAAAAGCAGAAAGAGTGTTTCCAAATGCAAAAAAGGTGAGCCTTGAGTTTGCCGTCACACCAAAGCAAAGCAATTTTGGAGATCTTGAAATTGAATTGGTCGACGCAAAGGGAATTCCTTGTCTGCGATTAATGTTTGATTCAACCGGAAGTATTTTGACCAAACAGGGATATAGAAATAAAACATTGGGAAAATACAGCACCAACGAAACGATTTCTTTCAAAATAGAATTGAATACAACTACAAGATTTTATACGGTTGGTATAAACGGCAGGAATCCATCAAATAATTTATGTTTTGCACCGGTGGAATCAGTCGAAAGAATTGTATTCAGAACCGGAAGCACCAGGCGTTTTCCTGATGCAGATACTCCAACGGACCAGGATTATGATCAGCCTGATGCAGATGCAAAGTCGAAAGAGGCTGTTTATTTAATTCATTATTTAAAAACCAAAGCACTTTAAGTCATGTCAGCAACCAGGACCGGCACATTAGGTGTGATAATTGGCAATCGTGATTTCTTTCCCGATAAACTTATTTCAGAAGCAAGGGCCGACTTAATAAAGTTGTTTAAGAAATTAGAAATTACGCCAATCCTGTTGGACGATACTGACAGTAAACTTGGCGGAGTGGAGACATTTGCCGAAGCGCAAAAATGTGCGGCCTTATTTAAACAACATGCAGAGAGCATCGATGGAATATTGGTGGTGCTTCCAAATTTTGGAGACGAAAAAGGTGTTGCTGAAACGATCAAGCTGTCGGGTTTGAATGTACCTGTGTTGATACAGGGCTATCCTGATGACCTGGGTAAGATGGATGTGGTTAACCGTAGAGACGCGTGGTGTGGTAAAATTTCTGTTTGCAATAATCTTTACCAGTTTGGAATTAAGTATTCGCTTACTACTAAACATGTGGTGTCACCAGATGATGAATCATTTATCAATGATCTGAAGAATTTTATCGCAGTATGTAAAGTCGTGAGGGGCTTACATAAGGTGAGGATAGGTGCGGTTGGTGCAAGACCGGGTGCATTTAATACGGTCCGCTATAGTGAGAAGATCTTACAGCGCAATGGAATTTCAGTAATAACGGTTGATCTATCGGAGATACTCGGCAATGCGAACAAGCTTACAGGAGATGATAAACCGGTAAAAGAGAAGCTGGAAAAAATTCATGCGTATGCCAATACAGGAAAGACACCTGCCGACCGGCTTGTACAGATTGCAAAGCTTGATGTAGTGCTTGCCGATTTTATGGCTGAGCATTCGCTTGATGCCACAGCTATTCAATGCTGGACTTCACTACAGAAAAATTACGGTTGTAATGTGTGCACCAGCATGAGTATGATGAGTGAGAATATGCTGCCCAGTGCATGCGAAGTAGACGTCACAGGTACGCTTAGCATGTATGCAATGCAATTGGCGAGTGGCAGTCCGTCCGCATTGGTGGATTGGAATAATAATTTTGCTGATGATGATACCAAGTGTGTGCTATTTCATTGTGGTAATTGGGCCAAATCATTTTTGCCCGATATACAGATCAGCACGGCGCCGATCATTGGTACTTCAGTGGGTACTGAAAATACTTATGGCGCACTGGATGGTCGTACGCCGGCATCGCCATTGACGTATGGTCGAATCAGCACTGATGATTGCAAAGGAGTCATCAAAGCTTATGTTGGCGAAGGCGAGTTAACAAATGATTCGCTCAATACATTTGGGAATCGTGCAGTGGCGCAAATAGATAACCTGCAGGGATTGATGCAATATGTATGTCGCAACGGCTTTGAACATCATGTGGTGATGAATGCAAGCAAAACAGCAGGCATATTAAGAGAGGCATTTGAAAATTATTTGGGATGGGAGACCTATAGGCATAGTGAGTGATGAGTGGGGAGGAGTTGATAGTCGATAGTCGATAGTCAATAGTCAATGGGCAATGGGCAATGGGCAATGGGCAATGGGCAATGGGCAATAATAAAGGGAACTGTTAATTTACAGAAACTTAATAAAGCATGACCGAAAAAGAACTGACAAAAAAATCAATTGAATACAGGAAAAATATTCTGAAGTATATTTTTTACGCCAATGCGGGTCATACGGGAGGAAGTCTTTCGTGCATTGATATCTTAAATGTATTGTACAATCATACGATGAATGTCGGGCCTGAGAATTTTTCTTCACCTGATCGGGACAGGTATATCCAAAGTAAAGGGCATTCGGTAGAGGCACTTTTTGTTGTGTTAGCCGACAAAGGTTTTTTTCCGGAAGCAGATTTAAATACACTTTGTAAATACAAATCACATTATATAGGACATCCTACAAGAAAAGTAAAAGGTGTTGAACAAAATACAGGGGCGTTGGGACATGGATTACCAATCAGTGTCGGCACCGCTCTGGCAGGTAAGTTGGATAATAAGAAATACCGGGTATTTACTCTTCTAGGTGATGGCGAATTGCCGGAAGGCTCAAATTGGGAAGCTGCTTTAACGGCGGCGCATTATAAACTGGACAATTTGTGTGTGGTCATCGATCATAACAAACTACAGATAACAGGTACAACGGAAGAAGTGTGTAATACCAACCCGATCGACGCAAAATTTGAAAGTTTCGGATGGGCGGTTAAGCATGTAGATGGACATAATTTTCATGAGTTGAAAGATGCATTTGATTCAATTCCATTTGTCGCCGGTAAACCCAACCTGTTAATTGCCCATACTGTGAAAGGTAAGGGTATTAGTTACATGGAGAATGTAACTAAATGGCATCATGGTGTACCGAGTGAAAAGCAATATGAGGAAGCGGTTGCAGAACTGGATAATGCGATGATCACGATACCGGATGATTTTTGATGGTGAGTGGTGGATAGTCACCAGTCGATAATCAATAGTCAATAGTTGATGTAACTCACAAGTTTAAATAGTATAAAAATAACAGACTTGGGAACAGACATTGTAATAGAACAAGGAAAGGCCAAAACAAATCTTGATGTTTTCTCCGCCACGCTGCAGGATCTGGCTGAGCACGACAGGGATATTCTTGTTGTTACCAGTGATTCACGTGGTTCGGGTAAGCTGGCGCCTTTTGGACAAAAATATCCGTCGCAGCACATTGAAGTGGGTATTGCTGAACAAAATTTAGTTGGTGTTGCTGCGGGTCTTGCTTCATGCGGTAAGAAAGTGTTCGCGGTCTCTCCTGCCTGTTTTCTTACTGCAAGGGCTTTGGAACAAATAAAAAATGATGTTGCTTATTCTGACAACCCGGTAAACCTAATTGGTATCAGCGCCGGTGTAAGTTATGGTGCATTAGGTTCAACACATCATAGCCTGCATGATTTTGCCGTGCTGCGGGCAATCAACAATATCATTATCGTGGCGCCTGCAGATAATTTTGAAACCGGGCAAGCAATTAAGCTTGCGGCTAAAACTGATCTTCCTGTGTATTTACGCTTTGGCAAAAAAGTTATGCTGCCACTAAAAGAAATAAACAATGACGAGTTTGTATTTGGCAAAGGAAGAATAATTACAGATGGAAAAGATGTTGCGATCATTGCAACGGGTGAGACCGTGTATCCATCACTCGAGGCAGCCAGGAAATTAAAAGATCAGGGAGTTAATGCAACCGTTGTGAGTATGCATACAATAAAACCTTTGGATACATCTTTACTTGCTGAACTCGCAGCAACATGCAAAGCCGTGGTGACAGTAGAAGAGCACAGTGTCAATGGTGGACTGGGTGAAGCATGTGCTTCTTACCTGTTGCAGCATGGTATTTCAAAACCATTCAAAATAATTGGGATTCCGGATGAGTATACAGTCACAGGTTCACAACAGGACATTTTCAATCACTATGGTATAAATGAAAAAGGAATAGCAGCGGTTGTACTCGAGTTATTAAAATAGTTAAGATGCTAAAACGATTGCCATATTATTTGTTATTGCTAGCATTATGTTTTGTACAATGTAAAAGCAAAACTTCTGCAGGAAAAAAACATAAGATTGCAGTGGTTGTATCCACACTCAATAATCCCTGGTTTGTTTTTTTGGCAAATACTGCCGCCGAAAAAGCAAAGGCATTGGGATACGAAGCAAAGATCTTTGACTCACAAAATAACACTGCACTTGAAAGCGATCATTTTGAGAATATTATTGTTGCAGGTTTCGATGCGATCTTATTTAACTCAACAGATGCCGACGGTTCGGTTGCTAATGTGCTGAAAGCAAAAGCAGCCGGAGTTCCGGTGTTTTGTATGGACAGGGAGATCAATTCAAATTCAGCCGCTACGTCACAGATCTTATCCGACAGTTATTCAGGCGCTGTTGCCATCGGGAAATATTT
>JAICPX010000020.1 GCA_025929635.1 Chitinophagaceae bacterium | reverse complement strand
GGTTTGATTTTCGGGTCTTAAACTTCTTACAGTTTTACCAGCCTGCCACAATTCACTTTCACGAAGCTCTTTCAACTCGGCTTCAAGTTTCTCCCGGTAATCAGGTTGTGAATTAGAATCGATCGAACGCTGCGATTCTTTACCTGCAGCAACGCTATCATACAATTCATTGAACACGGGCAATGTTGCATCTTTAAATTTTTTCCACCAATCCAATGCACCACGTTGTGCAGTAGTGGAACAGTTGGCATACATCCAATCCATTCCATTCTCGGCAACCAGAGGCATTAATGATTGAGTCAGCTCTTCAACGGTTTCATTAAATGCTTCAGAAGGAGAGTGGCCTCTTTCACGGAGCACCTGGTATTGTGCAGCAAAGATCCCCTGGATCGCACCCATTAAAGTGCCTCTTTCGCCGGTTAAATCCGAATAAACTTCTTTTTTGAAATCTGTTTCAAACAAGTAACCACTGCCAACAGCAATGCCAAGAGCAATTACCCTGTCAAATGCCTTGCCGGTTGCATCCTGGAAAATAGCATAGGAACTATTCAAACCACGCCCCTGTAAAAACATTCTGCGCAATGATGTACCGCTACCTTTTGGTGCTACTAAGAACACATCCACGTCCCTGGGAGGTACTATGCCGGTCTGTTCATTGAAAGTAATACCAAAGCCATGAGAAAAATATAACGCCTTGCCTGGAGTCAAATGTTTTTGTACAGTGGGCCACAAGGCAATTTGTGCTGCATCACTCAGCAGGTAACAGATAATTGTACCGCGTTGCAATGCTTCTTCAATTTCAAACAATGTTTCGCCGGGAACAAAGCCATCACGGATCGCTTTATCCCATGTCTTACTGTTTTTGCGTTGACCAATGATAACATTGATACCATTGTCCTTTTGGTTCAATGCCTGCCCCGGCCCTTGCACACCATAACCGATCACAGCCACCGTTTCATTCTTTAAAACTTCCTGTGCTTTTGCCAGAGGAAATTCTTCACGGGTCACTACATTTTCAGTAACACCGCCGAAATTTAATTTTGCCATTGTATTTGTTTTTTAACTTTTAAAGATTCTTTTATGTTACCAGCGATATCAATACTTATCATCTTTCGTTGCCTTCGAATCATCCAGTGGATGATTCGCACGCTTGTACTTCCGGTTATTTGTTCACCAGGCTCCATCCACCTTCTCCTTCCCCGTTGCCTCCACCTTCGCAGCGCTAAGTTCACCCAACGGAGGACAGGGGTCCCCAAAGTGTTTGTATTGATATGGCGCAGTTCTCAAGAAACGCCGCATCTTCTTGATCGAATGCATTCTCCTGCTCACTCTCAACATCAATAGTCCCTATTACCGTTTTCCCATCTTCAGCAAAAACCGGCACAACAATTTCTGATTGTGTATCGCTGAATGTGAGTAGATAATCTTCATCTTTATCGATATCATTCACAATTACCGTTCTTTTTTCCAGGTTCGCCCTGCCATTTAGACCCTTATCGCTGGGAAAAGATGAAAATGCCGGTTCGGTTCTCCCTGCATATGAGATCAGGTGAATCTCCTTTTCAGTTACATCGTACAGCCCGATCCACGAATAGCCTTTTGCATTCTTTATTTTTTCTGCGATCAGTTTTGCTTTTTGCTGCCTGTCCTGGTTTGATTGTAATATTATATCGAATCCCAATTTTTCCATACGGGAAAGCTTTACATGCTAAATACTTTTTCATTCTCGCTCAAATATTCGTTTTCTACCACCTCTTCACCCGGTTCTTTATATTCAAATGATTTTAGTTTTTTATGGAAGCCATCACTGTTCTTGATGATCGCTACTCTTGCGCTTCTTACAAATTCGATCAATCCGTAAGGTTCTAATACTTTGATCAATGTATCGGTTTCTTCACGATGACCGGCTACTTCAAACACGGTATAATCTTTCCTGATCACTACGGCTTTTGCACCATACTGGCGAAGCAATCTCTCCACTTTTACTTCTTCTGCGATAATATCGGTCGGTACTTTGTACAAAGCCAGCTCCTGCCAAACGATCTCTTCATTTGTATTGTAGTACGCTTTTAAAACCTCGACCTGCTTTTCAATCTGGCGGCAAAGCTTTCTTACCACATCCTCTGTCTCATTGATAACGATCGTAAAGCGATGTACGCTATCAACTTCACTCGGCGAAGTGTTCAAACTCTCTACATTGATCTTTCTCCGTGAAAAGATGATCGCAATCCGATTCAGTAAACCGATCTGGTTCTCTGTATAAACCGTTATTGTATATTCTTGTTTTGTCATAATCTTTTATTTAGTCCGGATGACGGCAGGACCGAAAGTCCGGAAAAGCTCTGCTTATTTGATCAAAAGTCTTTCTGTCTTTCGGACTATTACACCTCATCTTTCCCCAATACGATTTCTGCAACTCCCCGCCCTTGCGGCACCATTGGAAATACATTATTTTCTTTACCAACCATCACCTCAACCAAATAACTGTCTTTCGAATTCAACATCTCACTCAATGCATTTTTCAACTCGTCTCTTTTGCACACTGACCTTCCCTCGATTCCATAACCTTTTGCCACCTGTACAAAATCCGGGCTTTGAATGTCAACAAAAGAATATCGATGCTGGTGGAACAATTCCTGCCATTGACGGACCATGCCAAGAAAATTATTATTCAGGATGATGATATTCACATTTGGCTTGAATTGCATGATCGTTCCCAATTCCTGTATGGTCATTTGCATACCTCCATCACCGATTATGGCAATGATCGGTCTGTCAGGCGCCCCATAATAGGCACCAATTGCGGCAGGAAGCGCATACCCCATTGTACCCAGGCCGCCACTTGTTATATTACTTTTGCTATTGTTATATTTTGCATAGCGGCATGCCACCATCTGGTGCTGTCCGACATCAGTTACAATTACTGCTTCACCTTTTGTTAATCTATTCAATATGTCAATTACCTCACCCATTGTTAATACTTCATTATTTGGTGTTAGTTCAGGTTTTATGCATTTCACTTCTTCTTTTTCCATACAATCTTTGAACTTCTGCAACCATTGCGGGTAAACTTTTTGCTCAACCAACTCAGTAAGCAAGGGCAGGGTTTCCTTACAATCACCCCAGACCGATACCGTTGTTTTTACATTCTTATCTATTTCTGCAGGATCGATATCAAGATGAATAACTTTTGCCTGCTTGGCATACTTATCCAGTCGCCCGGTTACCCGATCGTCGAAACGCATACCCACTGCGATCAATACATCGCATTCATTGGTCAGCACATTTGGTCCGTAATTTCCATGCATTCCCAACATCCCAACGCCAAGGGGGTGATCAGTTGGGATTGC
This sequence comes from Chitinophagaceae bacterium, assembly GCA_025929635.1. Taxonomy (GTDB): domain Bacteria; phylum Bacteroidota; class Bacteroidia; order Chitinophagales; family Chitinophagaceae; genus VBAS01. The sequence goes on along the minus strand of JAICPX010000020.1, from coordinate 17,673 downwards.
ACTCATACCCATGATCGTCCATGCAGCAGGAATACCAGATTTTTCAATAAACTTTTGAAATTCTTTTTCTGCTTTACCCAGGATCACTCCTTGTCCAAAGATCACAAATGGTCTTTCCGCTTCATTGATCAGCTGGGCTGCTTTCTCTATATATTCTTTGCGAACAATTGGTTTGGGACGATAACTTCTTATGTGCTCACATTTTTCATATCCCTTGAATTCGAATAGTTGTAACTGTGCATTCTTTGTTATATCGATCACCACAGGACCCGGTCTCCCGCTACCGGCGATATAAAATGCTTTTGCCAATACATGGGGGATCTCATTTGCATCAGTTACCTGGTAATTCCATTTCGTGACAGGTGTGGTGATATTGATAACATCGGTTTCCTGGAAGGCATCTGTTCCAAGCAAATGAGCAAACACCTGTCCTGTGATACACACAACAGGAGTGGAATCGATCATCGCATCGGCCAGGCCTGTCACCAGGTTTGTCGCACCCGGACCGCTTGTTGCAAACACAACACCTGTTCTTCCGCTTACTCTTGCAAAACCCTGCGCGGCGTGGATTGCCCCTTGTTCGTGACGGACCAAAATATGTTTTAATTTATCATGATAGTCATAGAGCGCATCATAGATCGGCATAATGGCACCACCGGGATAACCAAAGATGGTCTCCACGTTTTCAGCAATCAATGCTCTCAACACGGCCACACTTCCTGAAATGTTTTCAGTTGCCGTTGCTGTTTTTTCCTTTTTTGTCAATTCAAGCGTATCCATAAAAATCATTTAAATGTTCAATGCTCAACTTTTTAGACCTCACCCTCCTGAACTATGTTCCTAACCTTCGATTTGCCCGGTTACCTCTCCTCAGGAGAGGGAGCGGTGCTTTATATACTTAATCATCTTTTTGTCCTTCCACATCATCAATAGATCCTTAATCATCAATTATCAACTCTATTCATTGCTAGTAGTCTCTTCAACTAGCTGGCCATGTGCTGGTGGCTTTCCCCAACGGGGAAGGTCGGTCCGGGGGACTCCTTTGGAGGATGGGGCCTCATCCGTCACGCAGCCTTCAGATGCATCTTTCACACACATCGCATATTTATATAATACACCTCTTTTCTCTTTTAATTCAGGTTTCTTCCAACCAGCTTTACGTTTCGCGATCTCTTCGTCACTTACTATCAAACGAATGATATTATTTACTGCATCGATCTCTATCACATCATCATCATGAACAAAAGCGATCAATCCGCCTTCGTGTGCTTCTGGAGTGATATGGCCTACTACAAATCCATGTGTACCGCCACTAAAACGACCATCCGTGATCAATGCAACTGATTTGCCCAGCCCCGCACCGATGATCGCTGAAGTTGGTTTTAACATCTCAGGCATTCCCGGCGCGCCTTTCGGTCCTTCATTCTTTATTACGACCACATCACCGGCTCTTACTCTCCCGGTTTGAATCCCCTGGATCAAGTTCTGTTCGCCATCAAATACCCTTGCAGGTCCAATAAAACGATCACCTTCCTTACCGGAAATCTTTGCCACACTTCCTTTCTCAGCTAGATTGCCATACAGAATTTGCAGGTGCCCCGTTTTTTTCAACGGTTGTTCAACCGGGTAAATAATATCCTGAGCCTTAAAATCCGGTTCCGGAACACCTGCTAAATTTTCTGTAACCGTTTTACCGGTAACTGTCAAACAATCGCCATGCAGTAAACCTTTCGTCAATAAATATTTCATTACTGACGGGAGTCCACCATGTTGATGTAAATCCTGCATGAGGTATTTTCCAGAGGGTTTGAAATCTGCAAGCACGGGTACCTTGTCACTGATGGTTTGGAAATCATCAATGCTCAACGGTACCCCAACCGACTTTGCCATTGCAATCAGGTGGAGTACTGCATTTGTACTGCCACCCAGTATCATGATCACCGTAACCGCATTCTCAAATGCTTTGCGTGTCATAATATCGGACGGGCGAATATTTTTTTCCAACAATAACCGCAATGCTTTACCCGCTTCAAGACATTCTTTTTTCTTGTCATCACTCAGCGCAGGATTGGAAGATGAATAAGGCAAACTCATTCCCATCGCCTCAATTGCGCTCGCCATTGTGTTTGCCGTGTACATGCCACCGCATGCGCCTGCACCCGGGCAGGAATGCTGAACGATGCACTTAAAATCTTCTTCATTCAGTGTGCCGGCAATTTTTTTGCCCAGTGCTTCAAACGCAGATATGATATTCAGATCTTCACCTTTATAACGTCCCGCAGCGATCGTACCGCCATATACCATTATTGACGGACGATCCAGGCGACCCATCGCAATAATCGAACCCGGCATATTTTTATCACAGCCGGGTATGGCGATCAGGCCATCATAATAAAATCCACCCATCACCGATTCAATAGAATCAGCAATAAGGTCGCGGCTCACTAAACTATAGCGCATCCCATCAGTACCGTTACTAATGCCATCACTGATACCGATCGTATTAAAGATCAAGCCAACCATGTCATTATCCCAAACACCTTGCTTCACTATTTTCGCCAGGTCATTCAAATGCATATTGCAGGTGTTACCGTCATAACCCATGCTGCAAACGCCGATCTGTGGCTTTTTCAGATCCTCTTCAGTTAATCCAATTCCATATAGCATTGCCTGTGCCGCCGGTTGCGTGGGGTCCTGCGTAATTATTTTCGAATATCTGTTTAATTCACTCATCTCTCATTGCGAGGCGAAGCTGAAGCAATCTCCTCATTGTTTATTGTTATTTATATTGTCAATATATTGTCAACTTTAGTACTACTATCATCGTCTCCCATCTGCGAATCATCCGGTGGATGATTCCGACACTTGCGTTCTGTAATCCTATTCAACAAACAAAACCACTTGATCATAGCGGCACAGAATTACACGGCAGCTTCTTTGTGTTTCTTTGTGTCTTCGTGTCTCTGTGTTTTTCCCAGATCATCTCTAACCAATTTCATGTATGCTACCTGCAACTCTCTTGAAACACTATCATTCCATTTCAATGGAAATTTATAATCATCCAAACTTTCAAACCCGATCACTTCGGCGCCGGTACCGCAGAAGAATGCGGCATCAGCCTTCTTTAATTCCTCAACAGTAAAAAATCTTTCTTCAACCGGTATATTTAATTCATTACACAGATCAAGTATGGTCGCTCTTGTAATTCCTGGTAAAATATTACCTAAGGCAGGAGTAAACAATTTTCCATCCTTTTCATAAAAGAAATTCGCACCAGGTGCTTCGGCTACATAATTATTCATATCAAGTAATAGCGCCTCATCATATCCATTTGCTTTTGCCTCCTGGCTTGCCAGTAAAGAATTTACATAATGACCGGCTGCCTTTGCATGTATCCTGAATCCTTTTGGATTGGGACGCTGGAACGAAGACGTCATCACCCTTAATAATTTTTCTCCAAGGAAAGGTTGCATCAGCCATGTTTCGATAACAATAAATGATCTTTCGTTTGTATCGAATTTCATATTGGCAGGAGCATATACAACCGGCCGGATATAAGCATCCTGCAAATTGTTTCTTTTTAATACCTCGTAAGTGGCATCGATTAACTGCTTTGTTGTCCAATGATAAGGCATGTTCAATGCTTCTGCAGATCTCCTGAGCCGATCATAATGTTCAACTTCCTTAAAGATCTTTGTGTCACCGTTTACAGTTTTGTAAGAGCGGATTCCTTCAAATACACTATAGCCATAGTGTAGTGACTGGCTGTACAGATCCATCTTTGCCTCGGTCGCTTTTACAACGTCTCCATTCCAATAGACGACCGTATTCTCGTTATAATAATTCGCCATATATTTTTTCATTTAGTTCGCCATTCTTTTTTCTCCCCTTCGTCATTGCGATCCCGCCAAAGGCGGGAGGAGCAAAGGGACTGAGTATAAAAAACCCGCCTCATTTTGGAGGCGGGTCTGTATAATTAGTTTCTTATTTAACTATCATGCACCACCTCCTGCAGAAGTAATAATAATGACAACGACAATAATTATTGCGTTTACCCTGGCGATGACATTATTGATTGTATACTTCAACATGAAGGATGTATGTCTTGTAAATATACACCCGCCGGTTTGAAAAAAGAACTGCGGCAAGCCTTTTTTTCTGAAGTCAGAAGCCTGATAGATCCGACTTCAGACCTGAGCCTTCGGTCTTCAGATGATCGTAGATTTCCTCAACTCAATATTCTCTTTCTTGATCGACCCCGGTATCTTTCCAATTATATAGTCAACCAATAATTCCCCGATGGTTGAAGTGAAATAAAAGTTTACAGGATCAATATCTTTCGTGACAAAATTGTTTTCCAGCGTCCACTCAACCGCATCTCTTATGACCGCAGCTTCTTCTTTCATGCCGAAATGATCCAGCATCAGGGCAGCACTGAGTACCGAGCCGGTCGGGTTTGCAATATCCTTTCCTGCGGCTTGCGGGTAAGAGCCATGGATCGGTTCAAACAAGGCGGTTTTATTTCCGACTGACGCAGAAGGCAACATGCCGAGTGAGCCGCTCAATACACTCGCTTCATCGCTGATAATATCGCCAAACATATTTTCGGTCAACACAACATCAAACTGTTTTGGATTAATGATGATCTGCATGGATGCATTGTCAACAAACATATAGTCAACTTTTACATCCGTGTATTCAGTTGCTATCTGCTGTACCGTTTTTCTCCAAAGCCTGGATGTATCGAGAACATTGGCTTTATCAACCAGCGTTAATTTTTTTCTTCTTTTCTGTGCATATTGAAAGGCGAGATGGGCTATTCTTTCGATCTCTGCTTTTGTATACGAACACTCATCACTTGCTGAACTTCCATCTTCGGCAGTTTGTTTTTTGCCAAAATAGATTCCTCCCGTTAACTCACGGAAGATGATAAAATCCACACCTTCCATGTTCTTTGGTTTGATCGGGCAGAGGTGCTGTAAGGTCGGGTAGGTCGTAACAGGCCGGATATTGGCAAAAAGTTGTAAGGCCTTTCTGATCCCGAGTATTCCCTGTTCGGGTCGCACTTTGGCATTCGGGTCATTATCATATTTCGGATGACCGACAGCGCCAAACAGAACCGCATCGCTGTCCAGGCACAGATCAATAGTTTCTGAGGGTAATGCCGTTCCGGTTTTATCGATTGCATCCGCACCGATCAATGCTTCATGATACTCGAAGCTGTGGCCAAATCGTTCGGCAATTGCATTCAGCACACGGATGGACTGCCTGGTCACTTCAGGACCAATTCCATCGCCATTTAAGATTGCTATTTTCTTTTTCATAAGGATGATACTAAATTGTTTTCGTATTTGAGTATGTCTTCTTTACTATTCAATAGATAATCAATATCGTCGTAGCCGTTCAGCAAACATGTTTTTTTATAACTGTTGATCTCAAAGGCCTCACCCAAAGGTCCTTCTCTTGCTTCGCCCGGCTCCCAATGACGCGGAGAGGAGCCAGTTGGCGATTCCAGTAATTTGATCATTTGTTTTTCTAAATTCACTTCGATCTCGATTGCAGGGTCAGCTTCAACGGCTTTAAATATTTTCTGTAAAAATTTTTCACTGACGGTAACAGGCAGCAAGAAATTATTTAGTGCATTATTCTTAAATATGTCTGCAAAAAAGCTGCTTACCACCACATCAAATCCAAAATCTTTAATAGCCCATGCCGCATGTTCCCTTGAAGAACCACAACCAAAATTTTTACCTGTGACCAGGATTTTACCACTATATTTTTTGTTATTAAGAACAAATTCCTGTTTTGGTTGATTCTCGTCGTCGTTGATAAATCTCCAGTCACGAAACAAGTTTGTACCAAACCCTTCCCTGCTTGTCGCTTTTAAGAAGCGGGCAGGAATGATCTGGTCTGTGTCGACGTTTTCAATATTGAGTGGAACAATGGTTGATCGTACTATGTTTATGCGCTTAGCCATTTTTTTAAATTGTTCTCCGAAGGAGTCCTTCGGACAATGCTCAATGATCAATGTTCAATTTTCAACTGGTTCCAGTTCGCTGACTAATAACTCCCTTACATCTACAACTTTTCCTGTAATTGCCGCTGCAGCAGCCGTCAATGGACTTGCCAGCATGGTTCTTGCACCCGGGCCCTGTCTGCCTTCAAAATTTCTGTTGCTGGTGCTGATACAATATTTACCAGCCGGAATTTTGTCTTCATTCATACCAAGGCATGCGCTGCAGCCCGGTTGACGTAATATAAACCCTGCCTCTTCAAATACTTTGTCAATGCCTTCTTCCTTTGCTTGTTTTTCCACTTGTTTGCTTCCGGGCACTACCCATACTTCAACATCATCTGCTTTCCTTTTCCCTTTTACAAATGAGGCTACCATTCTCAGGTCTTCGATCCTGGAATTGGTACAACTTCCGATAAATACATAATCCACTTTCTGGCCCTTGATCGGTGTGCCCTCCGTCAATCCCATATAGGCGAGTGACTTTGATAAACCACTTTTATCTGTTTCATTTATTGATTCTGCAGTGGGGATATTGTCGTTTATCCCAATGCCCATACCCGGGTTTGTACCATATGTGATCATTGGTTCGATATCTTCTGCTTTCAAAAAGATCTCTTTGTCAAATATTGCGTTTCCATCACTGTAAAGTGTTTTCCAATAAGCAAGTGATGCTTCCCATAGTGCCCCTTTAGGGGTCTGGGGCCGGTCTTTCATGTAATCGAAAGTCGTATCGTCAGGGGCAATCAAACCGCATCTTGCACCCATTTCGATACTCATATTGCAGATTGTCATTCTTGCTTCCATTGATAAACTACGGATGGCAGAACCTGCGAATTCAACTGCATGACCTGTAGCGCCACTTGCTGAGATCTTAGAAAGGATATAGAGGACAATGTCTTTACTCACTACACCTTTATTCAATTCACCATCGACATTTATCCGCATCAGTTTTGGTTTCGCTTGCAATAAACATTGTGTTGCCAAAACCATTTCCACTTCACTTGTTCCGATGCCAAATGCTATGCAACCAAATGCCCCATGTGTAGATGTATGACTGTCGCCGCAAACAATGGTCATCCCGGGTTGAGTAATTCCCAATTCAGGTCCTATAACATGAACAATGCCCTGGAAGGGATGTCCAAGGCCATATAATTCAACGCCATGTTCGGCACAATTTGTTATTAGCGCTTCAACCTGTTTTCGGCTGAGTTCCTCTTTGATCGGTAAGTGCTGGTTGAGCGTAGGCACATTATGGTCAGCGGTTGCGACGGTTTGTTGTGGACGAAAAACTTTAATGCCTCTTTTATTCAACCCATTGAAAGCCTGCGGACTGGTCACTTCGTGAATAAAATGTTTATCAATATATATTACAGAAGGGCCGCCGCCAATTTGTTTGACGATATGTTTCTCCCAGATCTTATCAAATAAGGTTAATGCTCTTGCGCCCGAAGGGAAAGACCTGGAAAGCTCTTTATTTACTGTAACACTCATTGTCTTTTTGATAATTCTGTATTAGGTGCGGAGGCTCATGGCTTCAACCTTTCCCACGGATTCAACGTGGGCTATATGACCGATTGTTGCCACGGGCCACAAAAACCGGGGGCCGATAAAAATTTACACGACTACCGTTTCAGGTTTATAGTGACGGGCCATTGTAAGTAAATCTTCATCTTCAACCTCTTTTTTGGAATCAGCAATTTTTAAAAACTGCTCATACAATTTGTCAACGTCATTTCTTGTAAAATCATAACCCAGCTTTCTGAACCTGTGTGCCAATGCACTTCTTCCGCTTCTTGCCGTTAAAACGATCTTTGAGCCTTCTGCTCCAACTTCCTCAGGTTTTATGATCTCATAGCACAATGCATCTTTCAAAAACCCGTCCTGGTGAATGCCTGATGAATGTGAAAACGCATTACTTCCCACGATCGCTTTGTTAGCCTGTACAGGCATACGCATTGTGTCAGCAACCAATTGACTAACCGGGTTCAGTAATTCAGTTTTTATATTTGTATAGTAACCCAGTGCATGGTGTTGTTTTAATATCATTACCACTTCTTCCAGCGAAGTATTGCCAGCTCTTTCGCCCAGGCCATTAACGGTACATTCTATTTGTCTTGCCCCATTCAACACACCGGATATCGAGTTTGCAGTTGCCAATCCAAGATCATTGTGACAGTGACAAGAGATGATTGCTTTGTCAATATTTGGAACATTATTTATTAAGTATGCGATCTTTTCACCATATTGGTGAGGTAAGCAATATCCGGTTGTATCGGGAATATTCACAGTTGTGGCGCCGGCCCTGATCACCGCTTCAACAACTCTTGCCAGGTATTCATTATCGGTACGACCTGCATCTTCAGCGTAGAATTCAACATTGTCAACAAAATTTCTTGCCCATTTCACACACTGAATTGCCCGCTCCAGGATCTCTTCTCTTGTCGAATTGAATTTTGCCCTGATATGAAGATCCGAGGTGCCAATACCTGTATGAATTCGTGGATTCCTGGCCAGCTTTAATGCTTGTGCAGCTACTTCAATATCTTTTTGCACAGCGCGGCTAAGCCCGCAAACTTGCGCATCTTTTATAATGGCAGCAATTTGCTTTACACTTTCAAAATCCCCTGGGCTCGAGATGGGAAAACCGGCTTCAATAATATCAACTCCCAATTCTTCGAGGCGTAAAGCCAATTCTATCTTTTCATTCGTATTCAGTTTGCAACCCGGCACTTGTTCACCATCGCGGAGAGTGGTATCGAAAATGTAAACCTTGTTATTTGGCATACAAACGTTTAATCAGGTGATAAAATAAACAGGCTGCTTATTTTTGTGTTGCTTGCCGGTAACCAATAAACTTACAGCCTGTTTATTCGAAAGTATTCTGATTTAATTTCCCGGCGAAGTCAATTTTGGTTGTATTTTACGCCGGGCAGGGGCAGTCTGAACCGGCAAAACCCTTGCCTGCAAAGGATTTTAGCTAATTAAAACTACAATGCCCAACCGTTCTGGCGATACACTTTTTCAGCTCATAAAATCGCTTGAAAAAAGCGAAAAGCGGAATTTTAAGCTGTTTGTAAAGCGAAACAGCTCGGGCGGAGAATTGAAGTTCCTAAAGGTCTTTGACGCAATGGATGGAATGAAAGAGTATGATGAAGTTGCATTGCTCAAGAAGAACAAGGAGATCAAGAAGCAGCAGCTTTCCAATATTAAGGCGCATTTATATAAGCAGATACTGGCAAGCCTTCGGCTTATCAGTGATGAGAATAATATTGACATCCAGCTTCACGAACAAATGGCTCATGCAAGGATTTTGTTTAATAAAGGTCTTTACTTACAAAGTCTGAAAGTGCTAGATAAAATGAAGGAAGCGGCAAGGGCACATCACCAGCTTACTTACCTGCAACAGGTTCTGTTTTTCGAAAAGAAGATCGAAGCCTTATTCATTACGAGAAGTATGCGTAACAGGGCCGATCAGTTGACCCAGGAAAGCGAGGAGGTCAATGAAAAAGTTTCCGTGGTAAACAAACTTTCAAACCTTTCATTACAATTATACAGCTGGTATATACAACATGGCCACGCAAGAAATCAAAAAGACTTTGATGAGTTGAAAGATTATTTTGAGCAACATTTACCAAAACAATTAACCCGAGATTCTTTTTACGAAAAACTTTACCTGTATCAATGTTATACTTGGTATGCTTTTATCCGCCAGGACTTTTTGCAGTATTATCGCTATACGCAAAAATGGGTAGATCTTTTTGATGAATATCCACATATGCTGGCTGTGGAAACGGCCATGTTTACAAAGGGGATGCACAACCTGATGGGGGCGCACTTTGACCTGATGAATCATGATAAATTAAAAGAAGCGATCAAAAAATTTGAAGAGTTTACCAAACATCCGCTGGTAACTGATAATGAAAATAACCGGATCCTTGCTTATGTCTATTTATACACCGCTAAGATCAATCTCTGTTTTCTCCAGGGGAATTTTACAAAAGGTTTAAAGCTCGTTCCCTTCCTTGAAAAAATGCTGAAAGAATACGGACCCTTCCTTGACAAACACCGCGTGTTGGTTTTTTATTATAAAATTGCCTGTCTGTATTTTGGAAGTGGTGATAATGAAAAAGCAATTGATTACCTCAACAGGATCATTAACGAAAGAGCAGACCTTAGAACAGATCTTCAATGTTATGCGCGACTGCTCCACCTGATTGCTCATTATGAATTAGGCAACTTTGAACTGCTTGAATACCTGATCAAATCCGTATATCGATACATGGCCAAAATGGAAAACTTAAGTAAGGTGGAAGAAGAAGTGTTTGCATTTCTCCGGCGTTCTTTTCATGTTGGCGCCCACGCATTGAGACCCGAGTTTGAAAAACTACTGGCGAAGCTGAAGACATATGAACGTAACCCACTTGAAACAAGAGCATTCAGCTATCTCGATATTATTTCATGGCTGGAAAGTAAGATCAATAATGTGAATGTGCAGGATGTGATTCGTGAGAAATACCTGATTCAAAAGGTCAGCAATTAAGAATTATTAATTAATAGTTATTGTCTGAAGGACTCCTTTGGAGATTATTGTCGTAACGATGTGGGTAACTCCCTTAATATTCTTCGGATAAATCGACACCACTCCCATAATTTTGCGCAATTTATTTCTTACCAACTATGCCCGATAAACAACAACCCGCAATTCTTTTATTGGAAGACGGAACGCTATGCCATGGATATGCCTTTGGTCATATTGGAACAGCAACCGGTGAGATCTGTTTTAATACCGGGATGACCGGTTACCAGGAAGTGTTTACCGATCCTAGTTACTATGGACAAATTCTGATCATGAATACGGTTCATGTAGGTAACTATGGTGTGAAAGACGAGGACGTTGAATCTGATTCAGTGAAGATCCGGGGATTGATAGGGAGGAACCTGGAAGAAACTTATTCAAGAAAACAAGCGAAGGGTTCATTAGATGATTACTTAAAGAAAAATAAGATCGTTTGTATCGAGGGCGTTGACACCCGTGCATTGGTGTCTCACGTACGCCGGCAGGGTGCGATGAACTGCATCATCTCTTCTGAAATACTGGATGTTGAAGAATTGAGAAAGATGCTGGCAGGAGTTCCTTCAATGGATGGTTTAGAGTTGGCGTCTTTTGTAAGCACTGAAAAAGAATATGAATTGGGTGACGCTTCGTCAACCATCAGAATTGCAGTAATGGATTATGGATGCAAGCAGCATATCCTGGAGTGTATGACTGAGCGGGGTGCCTATGTAAAAGTATTCCCCGCGAAGACGCCGGCAGCAAGGCTGAAAGCATTTAATCCAAGCGGTTATTTTATTTCAAACGGCCCCGGTGATCCCGCGGCAATGGATTATGCAATTGAGAATGTAAAAGCGATACTGGAAGAAAACAAGCCCACATTTGGAATTTGTTTGGGGCACCAGTTATTGGCGCTGGCAAATGGAGTGGATACTTATAAGCTTCATCATGGTCATCGCGGATTGAATCATCCTGTGAAAAATCTTTTGACTGGAAGATCGGAGATCACTACGCAGAATCACGGTTTTGGTGTTGACCCCGAATCTTTGAAGAAAGCCGATCATATTGAAGTGACACATGTTAACCTCAATGATCAATCGATTGAAGGCATACGCATAAAAGGTAAACCTGCTTTTTCTGTTCAATACCATCCGGAAAGTACGCCGGGCCCGCATGATTCAAGATACCTTTTCGACCAGTTCATCGACATGATCAAAAAAAGCTGATCATAGTTTTGAGATGGCCAGACCAAAAACAATTATTCCCAGGATAAAGAAAGGTATCAGCAGTTTTGCATTTGCCTTCTTTTTTACCTCATCAGGGTATTGCATAAACGCATCTACTTTGCGCTTGAAGTTCATTTCTGTACCTGTTGTTTTCAGGATAATCAAATAAATAATCGCAAATACGGGGATTGCCAATAGCCTGCCAATCGATCTGCCGGTTGAATATCCAAATACACGTCGGACAGCTCTTGTGAGCGATTCATTAAACCCCGGCACAAAGCTGATAGCTATCATAAGAACTGCGATGATGAGCAGAACGATAAGTGCGGCTAAGAATAAATTACCATTTAATCTTCCTTTATTTCCATCCCGTCCTTTTTGATGGATTTCATAATACTGGCTGCCGTAGAGTGCTTCAAGAAATGTCATGGTGGTATATGTGCTTAAATAAAAACAAACTTCCGATTTCCAGGGGCTAAAGCTCTTACGAATTTATAAGTTTTCTAATTTAACCCCGGCTTTAAATGGCTGGAGTTGACTGTACGAGTGCTTAATTGTGACCGGCTTCAGACCGTTTATGTTATACGTTTATTTAATTACATTCGTTAAATGAAGATAGCTATTATCAATGGACCGAACCTTAACCTGCTCGGAAAAAGAGAGACGGATATTTATGGCAATAAACCCTTTGAAGTGTTTCTTGCAGAACTTCAACATAAATATCCTCATATCCATCTTCACTATTATCAAAGTAATGTTGAGGGAGAGCTGATCAATGAAATACAACGTACCGGGTTTGAGTTTGACGGCATTATTTTCAACCCGGGCGGTTATACACATACTTCTGTTGCTCTTGGTGACGCCATTGCTGCCATAACAACGCCCGTTATTGAAGTTCATATTTCCAATGTACATGCCAGGGAAGACTTCAGAAAGATATCATATGTTTCGGGTAAATCAACTGGCAGCATTTTTGGTTTGGGGCTGAAAGGATATGAACTGGCAGTAGAGTGGTTTCTTTCAAATGCAGCTAAGTAATTTCATGTATCCCGCACAGCGCTAACGGCTGGTAGCATGATTTTTATCAGTTACGCTTAGATCTATATCAATTGAACTTACTATTTCTATCATTTTATATTAATAGCGGGGTTGTAGTTTTGCATACTTATGACGATACCAATTATATATAAGTCTGCGGAAGAAGCCCTGTCGGTTATCGAATCCGGTAACCGTGTTTATCTGCATGGTAGTGCGCAGACACCTACTTACCTGTTGAAAGGTTTAAAAGAACATGCTCATCGATTGAAAGATGTTGAACTCATTTCCATAACTGTGTATGGTGATCTGCAGGTCGACAAGCCTGAGTATGCCGGTATTTTTCATTTCAATTCACTTTTCGTTTCGGCAAGTACCCGGTGTGCAGTTAACCAGGGGCTGGCCGATTATGTTCCTGTATTTTTAAGCGAGATCCCGGAGTTATTTAAAAGGGGTATTTTACCAATTGATGTCGCTCTTGTCCAGGTTTCGATGCCCGATGCGCATGGCTATTGTTCGTTAGGAGTATCTGTTGATATTGCCCGGTCAGCAGTTAACAATGCGAAACACATCATTGCCTTGGTAAATCCGAATGTGCCAAGGACCCATGGCGATGGTCTGATTCATAGCAGCCGTTTCGATAGTCATGTTTATTGTGAAGAACCATTATACGAAATGGATTTCAGCGCTAAGTCAACACCTGCCGATCGAAAGATTGGTGAAAACGTTGCGGAATTGATTGAGGACAAAAGCACAATTCAAATGGGCATTGGTTCAATACCCGATGCCGTATTAAAGTGTCTTTCAAATCACAGAGATCTGGGAGTGCATACTGAAATGTGTTCAGACGGTATCATCGATCTGTTTGAAAAAGATGTTATCAATAATAAATACAAACAAATTCACCCAAATAAGATAGTGACCGCATTTGCACTGGGAACAAAGCGCCTGTATGATTATGTGAATGACAATCCTGCATTTCAGTTTCTTGATATTGATTATGTAAACGACCCTCACGTCATTCGAAGAAATCATAAAATGGTTGCGATCAATAGTGCAATTGAAATTGATATTACCGGGCAGGTTTGTGCTGATTCCATTGGAACTTATCAATATTCAGGAGTAGGAGGGCAGATGGACTTTATCCGCGGATCATCATTAAGCGAAGGTGGAAAGCCGATCATTGCATTACCATCACGCACAAATAAAGGCCTTTCAAGAATTGTATCGACGTTAAAACCAGGCGCTGGTGTTGTTACTACCCGTGCACATGTGCACTACGTCGTAACAGAATATGGGGTTGCTTACTTGTTTGGAAAAAATTTAAGGCAAAGAGCAAAAGCGCTGATCAGCATTGCGCATCCCGATGATCGTGAACAGTTGGAAAGATGTTGTTATGAAAGGTTCAGGATCTTCTAAATTTTATAAAGGGTATAAAAAACTAATGCACCATTTATGGTGCATCAGCAGTATCTAATTTAGTATTGAAAATTTTGATTATTTAAGGAAGCCACCACATTTTTCCGTAATTGTTGTCCGTACCTCCAAGGAGAGCCACAGCTGCCGCATAGTTTGTGCCATTAAGAGCGGCCTCATTAGTGGGGTATCCCAATCTTAAAGGAATACCTCTTGGATCTATTGCATCCTGCGCTGGTACAAGAACAGGAAAACCTGTACGACGCCAATCATTCCAGCTTTCCCAGCTATTAAGGTACATGTGTACCCACTTTTCAGTTATTATTTGTTTATGGCCAGTTGCCGGAACGTATAAAACGTCTGGTTGGGCAAGATAGATATCATATTTCACCTGGTCGAATACGCCATATTGTTGCCATGATGCTTTTATGGCATCCTGATAAAATACAAGTGCCGCGGCATCTCCGCCGGCTTCATAACCGATTTTAGCTGCCTCAGCTCTCATAAATAATACCTGCGCATAATTGAAGAGGGACATCGGTGAGCCCTGTGAACGGAAAAAGTTACCAATGCGGCTATAAGCAGCCGGGATATTTACCGCTACGTTTCTACCATATGGCAAACCTTTAACGACTCCTCCGGCCAAAACTTCACCATATACAGGCAGGCGTGGATCGGCCTTTGGCTCCATATAATCCGTCAGCGTCTTGCTGATTGCATAGTCATTTCTGTTGCTCGCAGTGTAATTATTGTACCAGGGATTGGAATTGTTCGGATCTCCCGTAAGAAAAGAATACGAAATATTTGTGCGTTGCTGGAGATAACTCCCGCGGCTAACGCTGCGGCATATTCAGTTTTACCCTTTGCCGGGTCCTTTACGGAAAGACGAAGTGCCATCACCATTCTTATAGTATTTGCGAATCTTTTCCAGGCCGCCATATCTCCATTCAACATTACATCACCTACTACCTTCGATTCTGCCAGGTTTATCTGGTTTACCGCTTCTGTAAGCTCCTTGAAGAGATCATTGTAAATATTCTGCTGCTTGTCGTACACAGGCGAATAGGCTTCGTTTCCTTTTAAAGCTTCCATGTAAGGAATATCACCCCATTTGTCTGTCATCAGTAAATAGAAATACGCTTTTAGAATTCTTGCTACTGCGATTTGGTTATTTTTTGAGCCATTACCGTTCGCGGCGGCGGATCCGCTATTGTTATAATTAATTATCGTTTGCAAATTGTATAATGGCCCGGTATACCATGTTGCAAATGATAAGTTCCTGTCATTATAGAGCGAGGGGCCAGGATAAGGCCCTTCTGACAAATGCTGAACATATAATGCCGCTAACCTTGAACTGGCTACACCACCCAATACAAGCTCACTGATCGATTGCTGTGAATTTGTTAACAATGCCTTCGTCGAAGCCTCGGTAAGCAAGGTGGGCGAAATGTTGGTATCTTCAAACTTATCACAACCATTGAGAGCAATTCCAAGTGCAATAAGCATGATTAGCTTTCTCATAATTTCGTTTTTTAAATTTTATCTGTAATTAGTTTTTTAGAATGACACTCTTAGGTTAGCCCCGATTTGTCGTGTTGATGATAATTGACCACCTTCCCGGTAAAAAACCTCAAGTTCAGATGGATCAACACCATACTTCTTTGTAGTCGCCCAGATCAACCATGCGTTCTGAACAATTACACCAATGTTAGCGGATTTCACAACATCTACTTTCTTCAAGATCTTGGCAGGAATATTATATCCCACTCTTACCTCGCGAAGTTTAATGTAAGATGCGTCCAACAGCACTTCTCTTGCATCTCTTTGACGGGCAGTGTACCAATAAGAACGAGCCGGTAAATAACGATTATTCGGTTTGCCATCTGCAAAAACTCCAGGGATGCGAATACCTCCATTCCCTGTATTTCCACCGGCAAGGGTGTAGCTTCCGGGATAATCTCTCCAATCATGACCTTTATCATTCACACCAACTGTTTCTTCTGAAATACCAGTTCCCGTAGTGAAGTTTCTTGTTTCAGAGTAGAACAAACCTCCATCCTGGAAGTCAATTGAGAATGCGAGATCAAATCCATAAATTCTAAACGAGTTGAACATGCCTCCCGTCCACTTTGGAAGAACCTGTCCAATCTCTTCATTTAAAGTATAGTCTGGTAATCCATTTGAAAGTATTATAGTATTGCCATTTGCATCGGTTTTCCATTTACGTCCAAAATAAGTGCCCCATTCACCTCCAACTCTATGTTCCAGTCTTGTATCGTAGCGGTTCGTCGCATAGAGATAGGTATTAATTCCGGGCGCTAATTCTTTTACCTTGTTCTTGTTTTTAGCCCAGTTCAAACTTACATCCCAGCTGAAATTTTTATTCCTAAAAGGTGTACCTGTTATTGACACTTCAATACCCTCACTTACAATATTACCAGCATTAATCTGGGCAGTTGTAAAGCCGCTTGCCGAAGACACATCAACCGGTAAAATCTGATCCGTATTATTGTTTTGGTATACCGTCACATCAAGACCTATGCGTTTGATGAAACGAAATTCTGCGCCTACTTCCCAAGCTTTAGTGAGCGCTGGCCTGATTCCACCTCCCCTGAATTGATTACCTATTGCAACAGATGGATTGGTTCCATAGAACGATCCATTCGCTATTGCAATATCTAGCTGGTGTGCACCCAGGTCTGAACCAACCGATGCATAAGAAGCTCGAACTTTTCCAAAAGTTAACCAGTTGGCAATACTGCTGCTTTTCAGTAATTCAGTAAATATAAAGGTCGCGCTGAATGAAGGGTATTGATAGGAGTTTTCATCGATCGGTAAAGAGGAAGACCAGTCATTTCTTATAGTAGCTTCAACATATAACATATCCCTGAAACCTATCGAAGCTTTTCCGTACACACTGTTGACAACTTTTTTAATATAGTCACGGCCCACGTTAGGCCGGGCGATTGAAGCGGCGATATCAAAATAATTTGGAGAACTCAATCCACCAGCAGTTGACATTGATAATTGACTATAGTTCTCTCTACGCTTATTCGCTCCCAGTAATGCATCAACTGAAAAATCGCCAAACTTATTCTTATAAATCAGGTTTGTTTCATAATTCAATTCCTTGTACTGGTTTTGTACAATAGCATATTCGTCGAGGTTCAACCCCCCGGTGGCGACTCTCGAGTCATTTTCATTGGAATATGAATTCATCCTTGCATAAGATTGAAGATTCAGATTCCTGGTGATCTTAATATTCATCCCGATGTTTCCTACAAGCCGGTTATGTTTTTGAGTACCGAAACTCTCTTTTAGCACCCACCATGGATTATCCCAATATTGCGGTTTTCCATAAACAGCCAGATCACTGGAGAAGTTAGGGTCGCCGATATTCCATGAATTCAATGATCCATCTGGCTGTC
>JAICPX010000697.1 GCA_025929635.1 Chitinophagaceae bacterium | reverse complement strand
CGCGGCTGCCAAATAATGCCGCAGCCTCATTATCCCTGACTACAGAAATATTTTCTATATCACTTAGATTGATAAGATCATTTATATTCCCTGACACGGGTGTTCCATCTAAGACATATAAAGGTTCCCCACCGCTTATTCGACCAATGCCACGGATCCGGACACTGTTTCTTGACCAACCCATACCGTTATCATTAGAAGTGACAAGCAAGCCAGGCACTTTTCCAGCTAAAGCACTTTCGACATTACCTGCAGGGGATAACTCACTTCCGCGTATTGTGTTTACTGCACCTGTTAAAGATCTCCTTTGCTGTGAACTATATCCAACGACCACGACTTCAGACAAGCTTCCATTTGTACTTCCAAAGAGATTTGCCGATGGAGCCGGTACAGAAGATTGGCTTTGCGTCACTAAATTATTTATCTCGACTTTTTCGATTGATGAATTTTCAAAGTCCGTCCTTGTTAATTCAATGCCCGGCGAATTTTTATCCCATCTTTTGATCTTATTATTGTAAGCTTTCGCCGTGCGATCAAGTACATCGTAATCATCAGCCAATCTCATTTGCCTTCTTTCGTGTCTTGTGTCTTTCTTCACATAACCCCGGTCTTCGCATTCCTTTTCCAACTCTTTCGGCGGAGCAATATTATATTTAATATAGTCTTCTACTTTTTCCAAAACGATAAAGGCCGTATTAGCGGTTACCATTTTTTCTTTTAATCCAAACTCAAGAATTGTCTCCCAATCATAAGAAGTAAGCAATTCCTCAAAACGCCTGAAAGCAGGGATCCGTTCAATGCGTTTACCGGGACATTCGATGTTGGCGGGTAAATAGATCTTTTGAATTCCTGTAACCTTATTATTATAACCATATTTGATGACCAGCGTATCATCCCCTGCGAACATAGTACCATTGAGAAAAATATTTTTTGATAGCGGGACCGGCAGCGTTTGATCAATTACTGTTCTTCCCTTCGATGATGAAATGCTCATCAGCCAATTTTCTCCTTTGTTATTAATGGCAATTGCCTGGCTCGGGCTTGTTGTTCGGAGGTTAATAACCCTGCCACCACTGGTCCCCGTTATTTGTTTTAGGGCAATGTCATTTGCAGAGGAAGAACTATGCACACAATAAACATGCGCAGTACCAGTGATCGGACGAGACCGGCCATACGTACTATTCCCATCGGTAAAAATGAAAAAGATGTCGGAAGAAAAATTCCTGAGATCAATCTTTCCAAGCTGTGTCGCGCCTTCATATTTCATGTCACGCAGATAATCGTCCCAGCGGCTGTTGAATCCTGCCGAGGTATAAAAAATAGCAGTGTCAATCAGGTCATGATTAAAAGGAATGATAGTAAGCTGTTTTGTTTTATGAAATGAAATAAACTGTTTGAGAAAGTTGATCTCTTTATCAATGTCCCTGCTGCCGGCAGAAGACGAAGCATCCCAGAAAACCGTCAGTTTTTGCGGATGAATTTCAAATTCTGTTTCGCATGACGGCTTGAACCACATGGCAAATACATTTACGTT
>JAICPX010000197.1 GCA_025929635.1 Chitinophagaceae bacterium | reverse complement strand
CTTTTCAGCAATAGCTGTTGAGGATCGCAGATCCAGGAACATAAATATCCTTTCTTCCCTTCCCGGTTTATGATATTTTCCCAACAACAGTTTTCTTAAAACACCTGAGCCATATTTTTCACTTACATCCAGTAAAAAAATTGTCATGATCACAATAAAATACCAGGTAATAAATAGCCTGAGAACCCGGTAACTGATTATATCATTGTAGAACTCCTGCCAGAAATTTTTTGACTGGCTGCTTAATGCACCTATAGTGCCGACCAAAAGGATGAAGACGCTTAAAAAGAAAACATAGAATAACGAATGAATGAGTAACTTCTGTTTATAAGTTTTTACTTTTAGCTTCTCGCGCTGATAAAACACAATGAATGACCCGGCCAGCAATCCACCCATCAAAGGGCCGATGGCGGTGATAACCAAATGATCGAATGCGTTTTTCCCAAATATGAAATAGATAAAATGTTTTTGGCTGGCAGGGTCATAATTAATAGCATTATTCAGTTCCACGAGAACTCCAGCCACGATCCATAACACAGTAATAAGTATTACCTGGCGGATTTTATAAGCAGTTGACGGCTTCAATTCCATAATTGAAATTAAAGAATAAGAAATTCATGGAACACCACGTAGCCGTTGGTAAATAAAGCTCTGCGCAGGCGTCGCCTGGCATTTTTCCCGGCGAGACAACATAAATGAAAAAGCTATCCCTCAATAAAATGGGTACACAAAAGAATGGCCAAAGATACCTAACTCAAGACCAGGACCCCGCTCCCAAAAGAATTATGACTTGCCTTTTCCAGTATCAGATGACAGGTTTTTAGGTAATTCTTCTTGCATTAGTGTCTGAAGTAAGTCGACAAAGCCACATTTGCTATCTTTAATCAATAGTCTATTAAACTAATTGTATATGAAAAAACAATTGCGACTGCTCATTTTATTTGTTGTTCTCTTCAACTATGCCTTTTCACAGCGAGGAAAAGTTTACGACAACCTATCTATGCCCAGCAAGATCTTAAAAATGGACAGGAAATATGCGGTTTATCTTCCACCCGGCTATGAAACTTCGGAACGCAGTTACCCGGTCTTGTATCTGTTGCATGGAGGTGGCGATGATCAGACAGGGTGGGTACAGTTTGGCGAAGTAGAGAATATTGCAGATAAAGCCATCAATGAAGGTAAAAGCACACCGATGATCATAATTATGCCGGATGCCAATACAGGTAGAAGGGGATATACAAATAGTGCCACAGGTGACTGGCTTTATGAGGATTTTTTCTTCAATGAACTGATGCCATTTGTTGAAAAAAAGTATCGTATTAAAGCAGAAAAAAGATACCGTGCAGTAAGTGGTCTGAGTATGGGTGGCCATGGTAGCTTTATCTACGCACTTCATCGCCCCGACCTGTTTTCTTCCGCATGCCCCCTGAGTGCTTATTGCGGACCGCTTACTTTGGAAGAAGCAAAAAATAATCTGAAAAGAGACAATCCCACGATCAGCGACACATTGGTGTCGAAGTATTTTTCAAAGTATTCAGTAAATGAGTTGATCAAAAATGCACCGGACAGTACAAAGAAAACTGTTCGCTGGTATATTGATTGCGGTGATGATGATTTTTTATACGAAGGAAATTCACTGGCACATATTGCTATGCGAAAAAAAGATATGCCTCATGAATTTCGGATACGCCAGGGCGGACATACATGGACGTATTGGAGACAATCACTTCCTGAAGTATTAGAATTTGTTTCTATGGCATTTCATCAGTATTAAAGTTATTGACTAACGCAATCGCACGAATATTTAATAAACCTGTCAACTTGTTTCAGGACGGGACATTGTAAATACAGTGTGGCCGGGACGCAGGGAGGGCAGAAATTCATTTACATAAGAAACAAGCAGGTATCAGCCATTCTATTGATGCGCCACTGATGTTAAGACTTATTCGTTATCGAATGGGTTCTTCGCTTGCAGGAAAGCACATTTAACGCTATCAAAAAAACGATCTGTTAATAGATCTTTTCTCATCGTTCATTAACACAAAACGGCATGCATTATGAAACTCCTATGGTTTTTAACTAAAATCCATTGGAGGAAATCAAATGAAAAAATCTTTACTCTCATTATTTGCTTTTTTCTTATCCTTTCAAATTTTCGCTCAATCAAACATCCGGATAGGTCCACATGCTACGGTGACTTATAATCCCGCCTGGTCAGTTCCGAGACAAAATTTTGCAAGCGTGGAAGAGGGGCGGCAGATCATCCAGGATATTCTTGATGCTGTAGGACGCAGTGCGAATTTCGAGATTCGCCAAGCCAATATTGAAAATGCAGCCGCTGTCGCATACGGTGGAAAAAGATATGTGCTGTACAATCCGAATTTTATCAATGCTCTTGACAGGCGCACGGGTAACAAGTGGGCTTCCATCAGTGTCCTTGCACATGAAGTGGGACATCATTTGAAAGGCCATACAGTTTCAGGTCAGGGTAGTCAACCGGCGACGGAACTGGAAGCCGACGAATTCTCCGGTTATGCTTTGCGTAAAATGGGTGCAAGCCTTGAAGACGCACAAGCGACTATGAAATTGATCGCAAATCAAAATGGGTCATCAACTCATCCCGGAAAATCCAGCCGGCTTGCAGCAATTGAAAACGGCTGGAAGAGTGCTGGTCAGCAAACAACAGGTAGAGATGTTGCGAAAACAAAGCAGCCAACGAAACCTGTACAAACTTCCGGCGGAACGACAAGGTATCCGACCAGGTCTGGTGGATCGACAGGATCGGCCGTGTTGCAAACCGTTATCGATATCCTGGGACAAGTATTATTCAAACCCGATCAAGGGAGAAATAGTAAATACTATATGACTGACGGGATGAATGTACTCAGGATGATCAATAATAATTGGCAGACGGTGGGTAGGCTGACCAAAACAAATAATTCAAAATATCCTTTCGCGATCTATGATAGATCGAATACAAGATTATTTGTAGACCGGACGGGCAATATTCTGAATAAAAATGGACAGTATCTTGGCATGCTGAAAGCAATCAAAGGATAGGGAAAACATAAAGAGTCCGCAGGTGCGGACTTTTTTTATTGCTTACTGAATTACATTCTTATTCAGCACGTTTGACTATAACATCAAAAGCCCGGTAGGGGATGACGCCGTTACTATTAAAATAGCCTGCGTCCCGGAAGAAATGAAGTAGTGAGAGACGGTTCGTGTGTAACAGGGATCTCTTTTATTTAATTATTTCACCATACGCCGGTTTCCATTCCCATTTCCATCGGCGGTGGCTCCAAAGCCACATATCGGGATATTTCCTGATCCCTTCTTCGAGGAAAACCACAAATTTTCCCGTAAGCTCCTGTTCCGTCAAAGAAGCGGGGTCGTCTGTTGCCAATTTAAAAACTGCTTCATAAAATCCACGCCGGGGTTTATGAATGAATCCAAACACAACCGCAGTATCATTTAATATGGCACCCTTCGCCGGGCCTTTTAAAAACGGTGTTGGTTTATTAAAAAAATTAAACCACCATGCATTACCGGGATTTCCCGGGCTTTGATCGGCTATTAAACCAAGCAGGTAATGTGTATTGCTATGCGGCAAAAATGCTTCACGCATAGAGGTGGCCTTTAAAAAAATAGCGCCATTACGGGTGCGCAACTTATAAAATAATCTTTCGAAAATCTTATTGGTCATTGGCATATAGACGGCCAAAAATTTGAATGTCGTGTAATTTGTCAATATCGAATTTCCCCATTCCCAATTAAAATTATGACCGAGGTGTAACTGGACACTTTTACCTGTAGCCTCAAGCGATCTTATCAATTCCCAATTTGCTGTAAACCGCTTTGCTATAAATTTATTTGATACCGAGATCATCTTAACTGTCTCTAAAAACATATCAGTAAGGTTCGCATAAAATTTTTTCGCAATAACTATTCTTTCCTTTTCAGTTTTTTCCGGAAAAGCCTGCAGCAGGTTATTCATTACAACTTTTTTCCTGTACCCAAAAACATGATAAAAAAAGAAATAAACAATGTCAGAAAAAAGATAGAGAACACTCAACGGCAATAAGGAAAATACATAGAGCAATCCGTAGACGAGATAGTACATGAAGCGCAAAGATAAGAAGTCCGCCGCCCCGGGGTCGCTAACTTCCTGGCGTTCTTTTACCCGATCGGTGACATCTATCGTTGCATTCAAATTTCTTATGGACAAAGAAGTGAGGAGACGGAATTCCGTTTCAATGGCGTCAATTTATTTCCTTGTGACCATCAATGTAGATCAGAAATTTTCTTCCTTCCCTGGCCTCAATCTCCACCAATAATGTGATCTTTCCGTCCTTCGCTTCGACTGTGAAAACGGCATTGCTGCTCCTGTCATCAATAAATACGATCGCATGGTAAACTGTTTTACCATTTCTGAAAGGCTCTGTCCATTCACAGGTTTTTTCCTTTACGGTTCCTTCTAACGCGTTTCGATCAGCTTGAAACCTGAGCGTTATTTGCTGAGGATCAGTTTCAAGAAATATACTATCGAACCGGGTGTCCAGCACATTTCCGCTTGTGTCTAACATGTCACCTTTAGTGGCGTACCAGTATACTTTTTTATCACACTGCGATATTGCTTGCGAGCTTATGACCAATAGTACAAGAGAGATGCAAATAGCTTTCATAAATAGTTTAAGGTATCAGACGGGGAAATTGCCTGCCTGGTTACAGTTGTGGTTGTCGGTAGTCTGTCCCTGCTGGTTAGCCTGGCTGTTGCCTTAATTGCTGTAGGTGCTGACTGTCCCCGGGATTTCTTTCACAAGATCTTCACCATAGCAGCCCGCAGGTGTTTGGTAACCGGGTTTAAAATTTCCTTCCAGTATTTTTTTTGTAATTATCAAACTACTATGAGCCGTCAGTGTATATCCGTCGGCGCAGTTAAAATGATCTGTGACCTTTACACCTTTCGCATTACTTGCCTCACCCCATATCATCGCTATTGCTTTGCTCCGCATATCATCACTTGGGCCCGCAGGACGGTTCTTGATTTTTTTACGGATAATATTTTTTACCCATTCCATTCTTAATAACCCGTTAAATAGACCTTGCATTTTCATGATCTTATATACGACAGGTTTTACACCGGTATACGTTTCTATATTGGGTATGCCGGTCGTAAAATGGGCAGTAGAAATATCTCCCCATGGTATGGACATCACAAAAAGTTTTTTTTCACCAAAGTCCACCCACATACCTTTTTTGCCAATCGGTTCCCGTACAATTTTCCCATGCTGTCGTGAAGCACCGCCTTCTCCTAACCTGCTTACGATGGTCATCGCTGTGCCATGGCTTACCCCACCTCCAATAGAAGCAAATGCGAGTTTAAGGTGAGTTGCATCTGGTAGTTTATTTTTTAAATGCAAGGCCATGCAATCTGTCGGCACCACATCGAAACCTACACCGGGCATGATCATAATATTTTTTTCTTTTGCTTTTGCATCAAGACCCTTCAACATCTCGAAAACGCTGATATCCCCGTTAATATCCAGATAATGTGTGCCTGTTTGCAGGCAGGCGTCGATCATTTGTTTTGAAGTATCAGCAAAGGGTCCGGCCGCATGTACTACAACCTTAACTTGCTGCAACGCTGCTTTTAGTGGCGTGGTATCTTCCAAATCAAGGATCGCATAAGGAAGTTTTAATTTATCGGCCAGTGGTTTAATCGCTTCTTCTCTTCGACCGGCAAGTATCGGCCGTAGCCCGAATTGTGAAGCATATTTTGCGATCAATACTCCTGTATAGCCATTGGCACCATAAAGGAGGAAGGAATCAGGTTGCATAAAGATGTTTGAATGAAGATGAAAGGTACTTGAATTAAAATTTCATTTGTATGTTGGTTAATTTCGTTACCCGGATTTGATTTGCATTGATGTTGAGTCCGGATGGGGGAACCGCTTCAATTATGAACATTTTTCAGGCGGGGGTGGACCAACGTGCAATGGATCAGCAAAAAAAGCAAGTCTATTTTTGTTTTTCCCTTTTCCATTCCATCAATAACTGTCTCCACTTATTGGCTGCAACTTCATTCTGAACAAGCTTTTTGTCCTGGTAGACCAGTTTGAGTTCATCAGGCTTGTTTTTTTCCAGCCAGTCCAATGCCGGTTGAAGCCATGGTTTGTAGGGAGGATTTGTGGAATCAGGAAAGTAAATAGTTTCCTGTATCCGCCCCTGGGAATTCAGCATAATTAAGATAGATCCTTTCCACCCGGGGTAATCGATGAGTTTGGAGAAATCATTTTGCTCATTAAACTTAACAAACCATGTCCGGTCGTTAACCGTGTATTCTAAAATTTTTACATCCGGGTTTAACGAACCATCCCAATTCTGAAAAGACTTCATGGCAGCTGCCTTGTCCCTGCCTTCACCTTTTTTTTCCATAAAATAAGACTTGTAATCTTCAGCAAGATATTTTGATTTGGCCGCTGTCGTTGATGCATTCAGGTAAGCATTAATTTTCTTAAGAGCTGCACTGGTCTTGCATGAAAAGGATGAAATGAGGTAACATCCTATAAACAGTATGCCCAGGGTTTTAATCATACATTCAATCGGCATTTATGGAATAGTCTGCTTTCAATCGAAACGTTGTCATCGGGTCGCAGTTTTTGACAGGGCGAACGTACCAGATCTTCATTAGCAATATCATCTTTTTTTGCCTGGTTGCAGGTACCGCTGATAAAAAAGGTATAAAGAAGCTGCCCAGGTAAAAGAATGAACATTCAAAGCCGTTCTTTCAGTTTTTTAATTTAACTTCCTGATATATCTACATTCATCAAACTATTCATCATGAACACAAGCAAGTTCAGACTGTTTTTCATTTTAATTTTCGTTGCACACACTGCCTGTGCACAGGAAATGTTTAAATATTTTTCACCGGATGATTTTGCAAAACGAAGAGCAAAAGTGATGGAACAGATCGGGGATGGGATCGCCATCCTGCATGGTGCAGAATTACCGGAAGGATACATACCATTCAGGCAGGATAATAATTTCTTTTATCTCACCGGGGTGGAGATACCGAATGCTAAACTGATACTGGATGGTAAAGCAAAGACAGCTACACTATTTGTTCCCGATAAAATGTCAGGAGATATTAAAAAGGAAGCCTGGATCACCCCGGGTCCGAAAGATGCTGCCACCTATAAAATGAATAGGATAGTCTCGGTTAACAATTTTACGGGGTATCTGAATTATTATGCCTCGTCAGGCCAGGCCTTTCATATACTATTTGCGCCCGAAGAGACTGCCGAGATGTCAAGGGACCGTTGCGCTGCACATCGGGTTGATCACATGAATGATCCCTGGGATGGACGGCTACCTAAGGAGATAAATTTTATTAATAAGGTAAAAGAACGCTTTCCATTGGCGACAGTGAAAGATCTTACACCTGTCCTGGATATGATGCGTTGGGTGAAGGATGAAAAAGAAATAGCCGTTATCCGTGAATGTGGTCGGATCGGTGCACTTGGTTTTGATGAGGCCATGCGGGTAACCCGTCCCGGTATGTATGAATACCAGGTAGTGGCTGCCTGTGATTTTATTTACCAGAATGAAGGGACACAAGGCCCGGCTTATTTTGCTATTGCTGCATCAGGCGAACGAGGATTGACGTGGCATTACAATGCCAACAATCATAAAATGAAAGAGGGGGATGTGATATTGCTTGACTATGCGCCGGATCATCATTATTATACTACAGATATTACCCGTACGTGGCCGGTTGGTGATAAATTCACCGATGTGCAACTGAAAATGTATAACTGTATAAAAGAAGTGGAAGAAAAAGTGATTGCTGCAATGAAGCCGGGAGTTACAGTAGATGATCTTGTAAAAGTGGCCAAAGAAGTTTATATCAAACATGGATATGAAAAACTATTTCCGGGATACATTGGTCATTTTGTTGGCATGGCAGTTCATGATGTAGGCCCGTATGATAAACCTTTCGTGGAAGGCGTAGTTTTTAATGTAGAGCCTATCATAGAAGATAAGGAACTTAAAATTCATCTTCGCCTCGAGGATACTATCGTCATTACCAAAACCGGCGCTGAAAACCTAACTGGCAAGACGACCACAG
>JAICPX010000088.1 GCA_025929635.1 Chitinophagaceae bacterium | reverse complement strand
GGCTTTGTTAATACTATCATCTCCCGTTGCGTCGCACACTTAAGCTGCAACAATTCTATTAATCTGGCCCCTTCCTCTCCGAAGGTCCGGCAGGACTCCTTTGGACCATCTCCTTCCCCGCCGGGAAGGAGCGGTGCTTTATTACAATTCCAAACTTCAAGCCTTCCATTTCATCATCAATAGAATTCCAAACAAACAGAACCCTCCAATCCTAAGTTCCCCCAACAGGGGGACAGGGGGCCGGGTTCATCTTCCAAACATATCATCATCCTTGTCAATTCTTGTCTGATCTTCCAATGGGTATTCTTTTCTTAACGGGAAATAATCCATTTCATCCACATTCAGAATTCTTTTCAGGTTAGGATGGCCGACAAAATTCACTCCGAAAAAATCATAAGTCTCTCTTTCCATCCAGTTGGCTCCTGAAAATAATCCCGTGGCAGTATACACGTCCGGTGTATTTATGTCTGTAAAAACTTTGAACCTGATACGGACATTGTCAGCAAGATTATGCAGATGGTAAACAACCGCAAGCTCTCTTCCTTTATCATCGGGATAATGAACTGCCTGCAGGTCGGTAAGAAAACGGAATTTCAATTCCTTATCATCATATAAAAAATTAAGCACCTTGAGATTCATTTCCTTTGGTGCTTCAAATGTCAACATGCCGTAAGGTTCAGAAAATGCTGTTAATTGTTCTCCGAATTTTTCCAGTAGTCTTTGTTTTATGATGTCGTTAGTCAACATTGCTAAATTGGTTAATTGTTTAATTGCTATATGGCCAACAATTTAACCATTTAACAATTCAACAAGTCTCATTGAATTCCGTAGCTTTCAAGTAACTGTTTATACCTGTCACTGTTCCTTCTTCTCAGACTTTCTTTCCCGATCAGGTCCTGTATTCTCATCACACCGTCAATGATCGCTTCCGGCCGCGGAGGACAACCAGGTACATACACATCAACCGGGACCACCTGGTCAATACCCTGCAACACCGAATAAGTATCGAATATGCCCCCTGACGAAGCACATGCTCCAACTGCAATCACCCATCGCGGTTCTGCCATTTGTAAATACACCTGCTTTACAACCGGCCCCATTTTCTTTGCAATCGTCCCCATCACCATTAACAGGTCACATTGCCTGGGAGAAAATCCAACCCTCTCACTCCCGAATCTGGCGAGGTCATAATGTGAACCCATGGTGGCCATAAATTCAATACCACAACATGAAGTTGCAAATGGCAATGGCCAAATTGAATTTTTCCTGGCAAGTCCAACAACATCGCCCAGCTTGGTAGCAAAAAATCCTTCACCCTGGTGCCCTTCCGGCATCCCGGCAATGGAAATATCCTTTTCCAGCGGCTTAACATTTACATTGTATGATACAGGACGACCCATTAAATTTTAAATTTAAAATTTGACATCTAAATTTCTATTCCTCCCACTTCAACGCACCCTTTTTAATGATGTAAATAAACCCACAAAGAAAAAACCCAACAAACATCATTACTGCCCAAAATCCTTCCCAACCAAGCCCTTTGAAATTCACCGCATAAGGGTAAAAGAATATAACCTCGACATCAAATAATACAAACAAAATTGCTACCAGAAAATACTTGATCGCCATTGGTTGGCGGGCTTCTCCATGAGATTCAATCCCACTGGCAAAAACCTCAAGCTTATCCGCAGTTTTTCTCTTGGGACCAAGCCAATGTGTCACTGCCAATAAAAGACCTATGAGCCCAACAACCAACAATATCTGTATTGCAACCGGGATATAACTGCCGGAACTGTTCACATCATTCACCACATTGTTTAGATCAGCCTGAAGAAGTTGGAACATAAGTGTGTGTCTGGGCGGCAAAAATAAGCCAGCATTACCAATTTACAAGCTAAGAGTTTAGACTAAGAGATTAAAAGAGAAAACGAGGAAAAGAGATAAAACATTAGCATCCTTTGGTGTTTGTATTGTTTTGCACTTTCGGACCTTGGCTGGCACATGCGATAAAAAAAAAGGACGTAAAACTTAAACCATCTGCCTGTTACACTCTTTATCTCTTACCACTCTTTTTACCTCTTAGCTAAAAAAAATCCCCCCCAATTACGGGAAGGACTTTTGCTATAAATGAAGAAAACCTAAACTAACTTTTTTCCACGGGCTTTCTGATCGCTGCAGATGGCTTGCTACCTGCTGTTTTTCCAGCGGGTTTTTGGTTCTTAGATTTTTCCAGGATATCCCGTATATTTTTCAACCCCGGATCGGTACTGTCAATAGCAAGACCTTTGTAAGTATAGGTAAGGGCCGTATCCCGCTCCCTTCTGATATTTACATAATATGCGGCAAGCGTTTTTGCAGCAGTTACACCATGGCTTTTGTAACGTTCTGCATCTGTTGCTGCAATGGTAAGCGCTTTATCGTAACTGGTTATCATATTTGTAACGAAAGGTTCTACTGTCATCGTCGTGTCCAGCGAATAATTAACTCTTCCTCTCCAGGAATATCCGTAAATGCTATCCGGCTCCAATCCTATGTATCTTGCGAAAATAGAATCGGCTTTCAATAATGCATCAGCTTGTAAATAAAGAATACCAAAATTCACCAGGTAGGTAGGACTGGCATTGCCCCTGGTCTCAAACCAGACCATGCGCATATCCGCTTCCTGCTGTTTACAGTTTTTGGATTTAAAATAATCGGCTGCCTGGGCAAGGTAATCGATCTTGCTTTGTTGCACCGTGTCTGCTGAAGCACCTTCCATATAAACACCATAAAGCACATCGCAGGGAACACCGGCACCTGAATAAATGTCGACCTTTAATTGATAGTCCGGACCTACAAATCCATCTTTCTCTTTTGCAAAAAATTCATCGACATAATTCTTGGCCGTAGCAAAATCCCCTTTCCCTAGATAAGAATAAGCTAATAGCTTTAATATTCTTGGCTTCACCCTCGCACCCATTGAAGTTTTCACCGCCTCTGCCTTTGTAATTGCACAATTATAATCTTTCTTTCCCCAGCACAGTTGCGCATTCAAATATTCATCTTCTGCACGATCTTCATTGGGTCTGCTTGCCGTGTATTTATTAAAATAATTTGTAGCCTCATCGAATTTCCCGTTAAAGAAATAATAGAAGAACAATTCATAATAAGCAAGGCTGAAACTTGGGTCAACCTGTATGGCTTTATTCAGATTCTCCAGCACAAGGTCCCACTGCCTTTGCGTTTCATATATCTTTGCGATCCGTACCCATGGATAAGCAAAACGTGGATTTATTTCCGTAGCAGTTTTGTAACTTTCGTACGCTCTGCCGCCAATACCAACATCTCTTTTACGATAAGCGTTACCAAGATTGAGGGCAATATCAGCATTCTTCGAATCACGCTGAAATGCTTTTTCCAGCACCTGTACTGCATATTCAGGATTACCTTCTTTGGCATCAACATTTGCCCGGCCGATCGCATTTAATATAACGGGATCTTCTCCCTTCTTGGTTGTACTTAATGTAACTGCAGATTCAAACATCTGTCTTGCCTCATCTTTCTTTTTGTCAAGCAATAATACGTGACCTTTTCCGACCATTATTATTGGATTATTGCCATTTGCAGCAAGTGCTTTGTCATAAAGCTGGCGGGCTGCATCGTTGTTATCCATGTCAAGATAAGTTTGACCCAGCCAGTAAGTGGCTTCAGCCACATTTGGATTTGAAGCCAGAATTTTTTGAAATGTCTGTTCCGCGTTTTTAAACCTGTCCGCATACAGGTGATTAATTCCATCCTGGATGGTTTGCGCATCCAGGCTTGCAAATATAAATGCGGTGCATACTGTAAGTAAGGTCTTCTTCATTTCGATTCACTTTATAGGTTTATAAATATAGCCATTTATTCATCCCGGAGTTTTGTCGGCCGTACTATAAACGGCAAATAACCCGGCACCAGGTAGGCCCTGCGAAAAATCAACTGTCCTCTCTCACTTGTCATGAAATCCGTAAATCCATGACCCAGGCCTCTGTGGTTTTCTTTCAAAATAAATACCAATTCACGAATCAAAGGATACAAGCCGTTATAAATGTTTACCTGTATCGGTTGAACGTATTGATCAGGCAAGCCTCTACATTCCAATTCGGCAAGTCTCACTTTTGTCAAAAAACTTTGTTGTTGTGCGTCATCTTTATTTCCAATCCAGCTTACTCCGATAAAACCAACCGAATCGGGGTTTTTCGAGACATAATCGATCAATTCTTCGCTGCTCCTTGCGGCTAGGGTTTTACTGGCCAGCGTATCACCGCGCAACACAGAATCGACGATGAAACGTACCGTACTGGTTGCTTTTAACCCATCAAAAACAGGGATTAAATTTTTCCTAAATTTCCCCTGCAATATTTGCTTTAAATCACTGACTGTAAATCGGGTAATTTCCTGCTCCGGATGAACAATGATAGCAACCGCATCATAGGCCAAAAGCATTTGTTCAGTTGCGACTTTTGATGAATCTGCGATAAACCGCCTTTCTGCATCTGTAATTCTTTTGGTAACAATGATAAGTCTTACCGAATCCACACTAAGATCTTTCAAACAATCTGCTTCCGGTTTATAAGAAACGTTCAGCTTTGTTCCGGAATATGAAGACTCATACACCTGCACCTGCGATTCGATCACGGGCCTGAAAGACTCATCCGCACTAATATTGATCGTCCCTTTATAGCGGGTATCCAAAGAAGGATCAATTTTTTCCGAACCACCACATGCTGACAGCGTCAAACACAAAACATATAACCATCCTTCTTTTTTCCTCAGCATGCTATCGTTTTCTGATTATTTGTTTGTTATCCCGCGGTAAATCCTGAATACCCCATATAATATCGCTGCGCCGCCAAATATATTCGTTAAAAGGATCTCACTCTGATTATTCATGTTCATGTCAATACCCCATTTTCTATGAAACAAAAAAAAGACACCAACTCCTGTCCACAATACACCCATCGCAAGATTGTAAATGGATCGCATGAGTGTCGGGGTATCTCTCTTATTATTGAACATCATATCAGAACCTGTCATTTGGGGAATTGGCAAGATAAAACTTTTACTCTTCCGCCCCTACAAAAATTACCGGTTGCGTATAAGCTACGGCAACACGATGCCCGGCCTGCATGGCTGGTTCCCATTTAGGCATCTTTTTCAACACTCTTAATACTTCTTTATCAAATGATGATCCCCCGCTTTTGATCACCTCGGGTCGTGAAACGCTTCCATCCACATCAACCCAAAATCGTACAAGCACTTCTATTCGCTGACCAGGCTCAAGATCTTCGGGGGATTGCAAATACCGTTGGAGGAATCCCGGCCAGTCACCGGGAAATTTTGGAGGATATGTCGGTAAGTCAGGTTGCTTTTGAACTTCGGGTTCTTTTGGTGTCTCACCCTCCCCTCCTGAAACGGTTACTACTTTTGCCGTTTCCTTTGGTACTTCTCCTTCGATATTTCTATTCCCGATTGCTGCACTGTCCAATTCACTCATTGTAACAATTATGCTATCGGCATCTTTATCTGGCACGACCACTATAGGCTGGTAATCCTTTGTTGCTGCAGGTGGTTTGGGTTGCTCTTTTATTGGATCGGGTTTGGGTTGATCTTTTGGGATCTCGATTGTTCTTAAAACCATCGTGCCATTATCTGTTGACGGATTGTTACTGCTATCACGATTCTTTAAAAAAGTAACGGCAAGTGATATCAATACCGTAAGTAATGCCGCACCAAGCGCAATTCCCAGACGTCGATCATAAGTTTTCCGTAACGCATAAGCACCATACAATTTGTTACGATGCTCGAATAAAATGTCAAGCACATCCGCTTGAAGGATCTCTTTGTTAGTCATGGCTATACTTTTAGAATTAGATGCAAACGGCGGGTCTTTCCATAGTTTGAAGACATGCTTACAAATTATTATTAATTATTAATTATTAATTATTCATTTTAGCTGACATTTGTCACTATGAAAATCTTAATGGTGTGTTTGGGGAATATTTGTCGCAGCCCGCTGGCGGAAGGGATATTACAAGACAAGGCATCTAAAGCCGGATTAAGCTGGACTGTTGAAAGTGCAGGCACAGAAAGCTATCATATTGGTGACGCACCGCATCCATTATCACAGAAAGTTGCAAAACTGAATGGCATTGATATCTGCCAGCAAAGAGCCAGGCGATTTGTTGCAGAAGACTTCGAACGTTTTGACAAGATATATGCAATGTCCGCCGATGTGATTGCAGACATGCGAGGCATAACAAGAGGTAAGTTTGATGAAAAGAAAGTTGATCTTTTATTAAATGAATTATTTCCCGGGCAAAATGTTGATGTACCGGATCCCTGGTATGGACCTGAGCGAGGTTTTCACGAAGTATATAAATTGATCAATGATGCATGTGAAGCAATAATCAGGAAATATTCAATGCTCAATCCCGATGGCTATCATGATCAATACTCAGTTAACAAGTAATCAGATTTAACTTATTTGACCCGTTTGACCAATATGACCAAACCATCATTGCCGCAAGGCACAAGAGACTTCGGACCGGATGTTGTTCGCAAAAGGAATTTTATTCTCAGTACAATCAAAAATGTTTTTGAGTTATTCGGGTTCCAGCCGCTGGAAACTCCGGCAATGGAAAATCTTGAAACATTAATGGGAAAATATGGAGACGAAGGCGACAAATTGATCTTTAAAATTCTCAATAATGGTCTTGATAATCCGGGTAAAGAAAAACAAATAAGAGATGATTTTGAAAAAGTATTGCAGGGAAAAAACACAAAAGGAATTACGGAAAGAGCGTTAAAATATGATCTGACCATTCCATTTGCGCGTTATGTAGCGATGAATCATAGTCAACTTACATTTCCTTTTAAGCGTTATCAAATTCAACCCGTCTGGAGAGCCGACAGGCCGCAGAAAGGAAGATACCGCGAGTTTTATCAATGTGATGCTGATATTGTAGGCAGTAATTCGTTATTGAATGAAGTGGAACTTGCAAGTATTTATGCTCATGTTTTTGACCAGTTAGGCATTAATATTATAATCAAAATAAATAGCAGAAGAATACTTGCTGCACTGGCAGAGATCTGCGGTGAACCTGGTAAGCTGACCGATATTACTATAGCAATCGACAAACTTGATAAGATCGGAATCGATAAGGTGAAGGACGAACTATCACAGCGAGGATTGAATAATGACCAGGTAGCTATTATTGAAAAATATCTTTCGTTAACATCAATGAAAGAGCCGCTCACAGTATATGACTTACTTAGCAAGGCAAAAAATATATTCGGAAATAATGAACTTGCCAAAAAAGGATTTGAGGAAATAGAATTTGTTTTAGATCGTGTACAAAAAGGAACTTTTGCAAAATTGTCTGCAGATTTCACTTTAGCAAGAGGGCTGAATTACTATACAGGGATGATCTTTGAAGTCACGGCAACGGACGTTAAGATTGGCAGCATCGGTGGCGGCGGCCGTTATGATGATCTTACCGGTTTATTCGGCGTTCCAAATATACCCGGTGTGGGAATTTCCTTTGGTGTTGACCGCATTTATGATGTCATGGAAGAATTAAACCTTTTTCCGCCAGATGTTCATATTGGAACCCAGGTTTTATTTTTTAACTTAGGAGAAAAGGAAAGCAACGTTGCTTTTGGACTGGTGCAGCAATTGAGACAAAGGAATATCCGTTGTGAACTCTATCATGAAAATGTGAAATTTGACAAACAATTTAAATACGCTGAAAAGAAGAATATTCCTTATGTTGTCATCGTAGGCAGCAACGAACTGGAACAAAGTACCTGTACAATAAAAAACCTCCTGCAAGGAAGTCAACAAACTATCCTGCAAAAGGAATTAATAAACTATGATTTCTAATTAACCTTCAGGAAGCGCTGCTTCTTTCGGCTTATAGTAATAACTAAATATCCAGGCTCCGTTGCTTTTCTTTTGCCCGTCCAGTATGTAGCCCATTGCTTCAATATGAACCGCATTCACTTTTTTATCGTCTCCTCTTTTAAAAACAGCGATTCCGCTGAATTCAATGATCTGGAAGGAATCGATACCCATTTCTGTTAACACCGACATGCCGGCACTTGAAGACATTGTAAGCGCATTATTGGAAAGTATTACATCAACTTCCGGCACCACGCTCCCATCAGGGAATACGTATTTGCCGACAAAATCTTCCAGTGGAGGTTTTGGTGAAGGCTCAGTTTGTGCATTTATCACTATGATAAACAAAGAGGCCAGAACAGACAAGATTACTTTTCTCATGACCGCAGTTTTTATTAAAAAGGAAATTAAGTTTTATTTTTTAATAAATAAAAAAACATTGGATTATCAAATTTCCCTTGAAAGCCCAGCAGAATTATCGTTTGGCGCCCCATCCATCAGATGCAGGGTTCTGTGGAAAAACTTGGTGGAAATGATGTTCCATATGCGCCACATAGTCAACAATGATCCAGCCCAATGTTTTTAATTCCCCATTCTCATATTGCGGGTCAACGGGGTAATTCAATCTTTCTTCGTCAATATTCCTAACGACAAAAACAATCTGCCTGTTCAATGACTGCCAAAGTGCAAGCAGGTGATCCAGTGGCAGGTTCTGATAATTGTTGACCACCACAAGTTCCACTTGCTGATACTTCACAGCTTCATACGGCAATGTTGAATACTGTGCGTCAGTAAATCTCTTGAGATTATTAATCGCCGAGTCGATCAGGTGACCCAGAATTTCCTTTTTCGACCATTTACCTTCTGCTGATCTGTACAACAACTCTTCTGATGAAAGTTTTTTCACTCTCAATGGGAAAGCGTCGATATAATTTTCGAGCCGATCCATTGACGTGTTTACATCAATTGTATCATCAGCGTATCCTTTTTGTAAACTCATACTATAGTGATTGATAAATAATAGCGGTACCCTGGCCTACACCTACACACATTGTGGCCAATCCATATTTTACATTTCGTCTCTTCATTTCATACAACAAAGTCGTTGAAATTCTTGCACCACTGCTTCCAAGCGGATGACCGAGAGCAATTGCACCGCCATTTACATTTACAAGTGTTTCATCCAGCCCTAATTCCTTTATGCAAGCAATGCTTTGTGAGGCAAAAGCCTCATTCAATTCCACCAGCCCAATATCCCTGATCTCCAGCCCGGCTCTTGTTAATGCTTTCTGCGTTGCGGGTACGGGACCAATACCCATGATCGCAGGATCAACGCCTGCTGACGCCATTGAAATAATTTTTCCAAATGGTTCTAATGCGTATTTTTTTATTGCTTCTTCGCTTGCTAACAACAAGCAGGCCGCTCCATCATTTATTCCAGAGGAATTTCCTGCGGTTACCGTCCCATCTTTTATAAATGCAGGTTTTAATGCGGCCAGTTTTTCCATTGATGTCTTTCGCGGGTGTTCATCCGTTGTTACCCAGGAGATCAATTCAGCCTTTTTTATTTCAACTGCCGCAATCTCATTATTGAATCGATCGGTTTCTTTTGCTGCAAAGTATTTTTCCTGGGACCGCAGTGCAAATGCATCCTGTTCCTCCCTTGAGATGTTCCATTGACCAGCCACATTCTCTGCGGTTTCACCCATTGTGTAAGGATAATACATTGCCGCAAGCTTATCATTAATAAATCGCCAGCCCATAGTTGTATCAAACATTTCCGTTCTCCTGGCCCATGGTTCATTTGATTTGCCCACAACAAACGGCGCCCTGGTCATACTTTCAACACCGCCGGCAAAATAAATATCACCATCACCGCACGCAATTGCTCTTGCTGCATCCATGATACTTTGCATTCCGGATGCACAAAGACGATTTACTGTCACTCCACCGACAGTTACGGGCAAACCAGCAAGTAATGCTGCCATTCTCGCCACATTACGGTTATCCTCTCCCGCCTGGTTAGCTGCACCGGCGATCACTTCTTCTACATCATTCATATCAATATTCCGGTTCCTTTGCATTAACGCATGGATGACGATAGCAAGCAGATCATCGGGTCTTATTGTCGATAATGCACCTCCGTATTTCCCGATCGGTGTTCGAATGGCATCTATGATAAAAACATCTTTCATTATCTGTTTAGCTTTAGAATTAGGCCTGCGCCTGTGGCCGGTACCCCGACCGGCTTTGCCGCCCGTGCCTGTTGGTTTCTGTTTCGACACACAGCCTCCACTGAGCGAAGTGATGTGTTCATCTCCATATCGCTGTGGAGCCTTGAGTTTGCAAAGGAACGTAAATCGGTTTTATCAACGAAATCCCATTAATCCTATGATCCTGGTTTATCTTTGCAGGATGCTGAAAACAGAACAGAAAAATATCCGTCATTTAAGCTTACAGGAACTGGAACAATATTTCGAAACCCTTGGTGAAAAAAAATTCCGTGCAAAACAAGTCTATGAATGGCTTTGGCAAAAACATGCACACAGCTTTGCTGAAATGACCAACCTGAGCAAAGAACTTCGCCAGACACTTGGTGAAAATTTTAGTTTGCCTGCATTAACCGTCAACGCAACGCAATACTCGGCCGATGGAACAGTAAAATCAAGTTTTAAAACACATGAAGGACACCTCGTTGAAGGTGTGCTTATACCAACGGAAAAAAGAACCACCGCCTGCGTGTCTTCCCAGATCGGTTGTTCTCTAAGTTGCAGGTTTTGTGCAACAGGTTATATTGAAAGAAAGAGAAATTTAACCTTTGATGAGATCTATGATCAGGTGGTGATGATCAACCAGCAATGCGAAAGGATCTATGGACATAAGCTGACCAACATAGTATTTATGGGAATGGGTGAACCATTGCTGAATTATAAAAATGTGTTGAAAGCAATCGAAAAGATCACGTCCCCCGACGGATTAGGAATGAGTCCGAAAAGAATTACTGTGTCAACGGCAGGTGTTGCCAAACAAATTAAACAACTTGGAGATGACAAAGTAAAATTCAAACTGGCTTTATCCCTTCATGCTGCAAATGATCTGAAACGGCATGAGATCATGCCGATCAATGATACCAATAATATCAGGTCATTGATCGATGCGTTGAATTATTTCTATAAGCAGACAAAGAATGAGATCACGTTTGAATACATACTTTTTAAGAATTTCAATGATTCATTAAAAGATGCCGATGAGCTAATTAAGATCTATCGCCAGGTCCCGGCCGATCTTATCAATATTATTGAATACAACCCTATTGATTTTGCCAAATTTGAAAAACCAGATGAGAAAGTAGTTGAAACATTCATGAGTTATTTGGAAAAGCATAAAGTAAATGCACGGCTTCGCAGAAGTCGCGGAAAAGATATTGATGCCGCCTGTGGCCAGTTAGCTAACAAAAATTAACCACCCTTCCTGCATTTTTACCTTCTACGAACAGATTCTTAGTTTTCATTAAACTTTAACACAGGTATCCGGTCTGTTTGTCATCTAAAAAAATAAAAACTATGAAAAAAGTAATTGTATTTGCCATTGCATTGATATCGTTATCTGCTGTGCAGGCACAAGAGAAGAGATACCGTGGTGAGGGTAAGAAGGACCGCATGCTTTCCGAAAAGTTAAATCTTTCCGAAGAGCAAAAAGTGAAAGCAAAAAAATTGAATGAAGAGTACAGGAAAAACATGATGGACCTTCGCAAAAAAGATGATATTCCTGTAAAAGAATGGAGGAGCCGTATGGATGAACTGAATAAAAAACATCGTGACGATTTTCGTGGTTTGCTTAGCAAAGAACAAAAAGAGCAAATGGAAAATATGAGAACGGAAAGAAGAAAAATGTCTGAGTCAAATGCTAATGCGAGAATGGAAAAGATGAAGACGAACCTCGGTTTAACAGATAACCAGGTGGAAATGCTAAAAAAGCAACGGAGTGAAACATCTGAAAAAATAAAAGCCATTCGTGAAAACAAATTACTCGACGAAACAAAGAAAAGAGAAGAAATGAAAGCGTTGATGAACAAAAGAAAAGAAAATATGAGATCGATACTAACGGAAGATCAAATGAAAAAAATGCTGGAGATGAAAAAACAAAATCATCGCAAAAGAAAAATGGTCTCATGAATGAGGTTGCCAGTCAAAAACCCTTCCTTTCCGGAAGGGTTTTTAATTCTAAACAGTTAAAACCCTGCCCTTTCTTATCTTTGTCAGCTCCTGTTGTAAAACAGTAAAATCTTCACATGAAAAAGAAAGCATCCCCCTTCGATAAGTTTATTAAGAAGAAAAGCAATGCTGCTATTAAAGAAGGATTTCGTCAGGAAAAGAAGAAAATAAAAAAAGAAAGAGCTGAATATTTTGATAAGAAAAAAGCTGAGCAACGAACTCGACAAGCTGATCCTTCACAAAAACAATCGCAACCTTCGATCATCCGGCCTCAAACATCGGACCTCATGCCTTTAAATAAGTATATTTCGCATGCAGGTGTTAGCGGCCGTCGCGAAGCGGCAGAGATCGTAAAAAAGGGTATCGTAAAAGTGAATGGAAAAATAATCACGGAGCCGGGACATAAGATTTCACCAAAAGATGAAGTAGTTGTAAATGGCAAAAAAATATTCCTGTCAAAAAATCTTGTTTACATTTTACTCAATAAGCCAAAAGATTTTATAACAACAACAGAAGAT
>JAICPX010000172.1 GCA_025929635.1 Chitinophagaceae bacterium | reverse complement strand
TACTGGCGGATCGGTAACCTTTACTGCCACACCGACCAATGGAGGAACTACTCCATCATATCAATGGAAGATCAATGGAGTGGATGTAGGAGGGCAAACTGCAACGACCTTTACATCAACAACTCTAAATAATGGAGATATTGTTACTGTGGTGCTGAATAGTAATGACCCATGTGCCAATCCGACAAGTGCAGTTTCTAACACAATTCCTGTTGTAGTGAACACATCGCCAATATTAATTATTACTGACCCGCAAAATGTCTGTACACCCTCTACGGTTGACCTCACTGCGACTGCTATAACCAACGGCAGCAGTGCAGGCTCTTCTTATTCTTATTGGACAGATGCGGCCGCTACGGTACCGCTTTCAAATCCGGCTTCAGTGTCGCTAAGTGGCATCTACTATATCAGGAGTCAATCTGCCGGTGGTTGTTTTATTATCAAACCAGTTACGGTGACAATTGAAAACAAGATCCCGGGTATCCGTTACCCTGACATTTCAATTCCCATCAACACAGCCCTTCCATTACAGGCGAGAAATCTTCAGCCCAATTCAACGTACCAATGGAATCCTAACCGTGGGCTTAATGTTTATACCAGTAGGGATGTTGTTTTTTCTTTTGGTCAAAAAACAGAATACTTCATTACCATTACTTCACCAGCCGGATGCGTTACTGTAGATACACAGCTGGTAAATATCAAAGTAACCGAGTCCGGAATTTTTGTACCCAAAGCCTGGACTCCGAATGGTGACGGACATAATGATTTTCTGCTTCCGTTAACCGCGAACATCACAAAGATCAACTACTTCAGGGTCTTTAACCGTTGGGGACAGTTGGTATTTGAAACAAACTTGCCCAATACGGGATGGAATGGTATTTACAATGGTAAACCACAACCTATTGAGGTATACACCTGGAGGGCTGAGGCCGTAACCATAACTGGTGAGATTATAAGGCGGTCTGGAAATTCTGTTTTGATCAGGTGAGAAAATTTTCAGATACCAGGCCTTTCGATTTTAATTCAGCCAACTATCAAAGTAACATCTTACTTCTGCAGTCGCCGGCGAGCAAATAGGAAAATTGTCCATCATTATAACAAATACTCACATTTTTCAAGGCGGGAAGCGGGGGTAGCTTTATTGGTATAACTTCCTGATTGGGTTTTGCTTCTACAATGAAACGATTGCATATATGCCTGGCGATAATATTGCTTGCTCTTGCCGGCAATGGGGCAGATATATGGGTATCACCAAAGGGTTCCGACACAAATAATGGTTCGAAAGATCAACCGCTGGCAACGGTGTCGGCAGCATTGCGCAAAGCAAGAGACTTGCGGCGGATGAATGATGCATCTGTGACCGGTGGCATCCATATCATTTTGCGTGGCGGTGTCTATGTATTGCATGAACCGATCGTGATACGTACTGAAGATGCAGGTACTGCCGATAGTCCGACATTCATTAAAGCAGCTGAGGGTGAACAGCCTTTGCTGAGTGGCGGAGTGACGATCGGTGCATGGAAAAAATTGTTATCGCCCGTTGCAGGTTTACCGGCTGCAGCGAAAGCTCATGTTTGGGTGGCTGATGTACCGATGAAAAATGGTGAGTTGTTTGAGTTTCGCCAGTTATGGGTGAACAATGTGAAAGCTATCCGTGCAAAGAGTGTGAATGGTGATGCGATGTTGCGAATACTCAACTGGAGTAAAAAAGACGAAAGCTGTTGGATACCGACACCAGGATTTGCAGGATTGCAAAACATGAATGGTGTTGAAATGTTTATTCACCAATGGTGGGCCATTGCGATGTTGCGTATTAAAAAAATGGAAATTCATGGCGACAGTACGCAATTATTTTTTCATCAGCCCGAGAGTAAGATACAGAATGAACATCCCTGGCCTGCGCCATGGCTATCAAAAGAAACAGGGAATTCTGCTTTTTATTTGGTAAATGCATTGCAGTTTTTGGATGAACCCGGCGAATGGTATCTGGATATTACACGTCAAAAAATTTATTACTGGCCACGCAGCAGTGAAAGTATGCCGACGGCTTCAGTCGTTGCTCCATATTTAGAAACATTGGTGAAGATGGAAGGAACGAACGATAATCCAGTTCAACATATTTTCTTTAAAGGAATTTCTTTTCAACATACAGGTTGGTTGCGCCCTTCGCATTATGGTCATGTACCTCACCAGGCTGGAATGTATATGACGGAGGCATATAAACTAAGACCTGCCGGTACAAAAGAAAATCCTAAGTTGGATAACCAGGCATGGATCGGTCGGCCGGCAGCTACGGTTGAAATTTCATTTGCTGATAACACCGGTTTTGAAAATTGCCGCTTTGAACATTTGGCATCAACCGGATTGGATTATCACAAAGGGATTCATGATAATGTAGTAAAAGGAAATTTGTTTAAAGATATTGGCGGTACGGCTGTATTGGCCGGAGTTTATTCTGATCCCGGTCATGAAATTCATTTACCATATAATCCAAAAGATGAAAGAGAAGTTTGTGATGGAATGGTGATCAGTAACAATTTTATTACTGATGCCACGAATGAGGATTGGAGTTGTGTGGGTATTGGACTTGGTTATACAAAAAACAGTTTGGTTGAGCATAATGAAATCGAGAATGTTTCTTATACCGGCATCAGCATGGGTTGGGGCTGGACTGCCGCTGCCAATGCAATGAAGAATAATAAGATCATTGGTAATCGCATTCATCATTATGGAAAACAAAATTATGATTGCAGTGGTATATATACGTTGAGTGCACAACCGGGTTCTGTAATCAGCGAAAATTATATTGATAGTATATACAAAGCACCGTATGCGCATCTGCCTTCGCATTGGTTTTATGTGTACACCGATGAAGGCTCGTCTTATTTTACAGTAAAAGATAACTGGACACCGTCACAGAAATTTTTGCAGAATGCCAATGGTCCGGGTAATGAATGGAGCAATAATGGCCCGATGGTGAGTGAAGGTATAAAGTTGAATGCTGGGTTGCAATCGTCTTATGAATGGTTAGCAGAAGAAAGGACCGCTTACAAACTGAAGTTGCCAATTAATGAAGAACATAGTGAAGTGATTGAACTGGTGACGAAAAATGGTAAGCAATTGGATGTTTCCAAACTCAAGCAGCTTTTAGCCAGGAACAATATTGACAGCAATGCCATCTATCAATGGGAAAATCATTATGTGATCTTTGCGAAGATGGCTGATGTGGGAGTGATGCAAGGACGTTTACAAAATAATTTCCCCGAAGCTGAAGTGAAAGCATACCATGATCTATTTTATGAATACAGCAAGAATAAACATTGTAGTGATAAAGCAGTTTCCAAAGAGTGGGATCATATTTTATTAACGGCGAACCTGGTTGCTGATAAAAAGAAACAACAGGAGTATTTGGATTATCATGCTACACAGTTTGGAAAATGGCCAGCTATCGCAAAAGGGTTTTGTAATGCGGATTTTCAGCAATTGCTCATTTTCAGAAATGAAAGACAGTTGATGCTGGTGATCAGCATTCCAAAAGGAGAGAGCTTGGATAAGTTGAATCCAAAGACTGTTGAGAATAATCAAAAGATGGTGGAGTGGAATAAGATAATGGGTAAATACCAGGAAGGGATTGAAGGGACGAAGAAGGGGGAGACCTGGGTTTTCCTGAACAAGGTTGATGATTGATTGTCGTAGAGACAAGGCATGCCTCGTCTCTACAATCATAATAAATGAACTATGCTAAAATTGGGAATTCTAGGTTTAGGCGAAGGTCGAAGCACAATGTCTGCAGTCTTACAAAGTAAAAAGCTGCAGCTAAAAGCCATTTGCGACCGTAATGAAGAATTATGTAAACAACGCTGCAAGGAATTTGATTTTGCAAACTATACAACGAACTATGAAGACATGCTGAATGATAAAGAGATCGATATCATTGCCATTTATACTCCTGATCACCTGCATGCAGAACATATTAAACAGGCCTTGCTCCATGATAAACATGTTGTTTGTACCAAACCATTTATTGATGATCTGAGTAAGGCGGGTGAACTAATAGAGCTACAGAAGAAAACCGGCAAGAAAGTTTTTGTGGGACAGAGTTCAAGATTCTTTGAACCTTACAAAAGACAAAGAAAGGATTTTGAAGAAGGATTGATCGGAGAATTGATCACAATTGAAAGTCATTACAACGCCGATCATCGCTGGTTCCTTGAAAAGAAATGGGCTTTGGAGAAATCGTTCAAGTGGTTATATGGTGGATTGAGTCATCCTGTTGATTTTATAAGATGGTATTTGCCCAATATTGAGGAAGTGATGGGTTATGGAATGATCAGTTCAAATGGAAGGAAAGCAGG
This sequence comes from Chitinophagaceae bacterium, assembly GCA_025929635.1. Lineage (GTDB taxonomy): Bacteria > Bacteroidota > Bacteroidia > Chitinophagales > Chitinophagaceae > VBAS01. The sequence goes on along the minus strand of JAICPX010000172.1, from coordinate 4,516 downwards.
ATTGAAAAATGAGGATACCATGCATTTTATCTTTAAAGCAACTGATGGAAGGGTTGCAAGAGTAAGCGGAAGCTACACCGGGCCAACGCAGCCGGTAAAAAGAGACAGCGGAATGACATGCATACTCAGGGGAACGGAAGGCGCCAGCCAGGCCGATTATCATGAATTGCGTTATGCAATCACGGATAAAACAAGAGAAGAAAAAATCATCACATGGGGTGACAGTACATTAAAATACTATTTCCGTTTCGAAGGGCAAAGTCATCATGCAGGAGAGTATCAGAACTATTTGGAATATTTTGTTGATTCGATCGAACAAAACTTCACTGCTTATCCTGATATGAAAGAAGGAATTGGAACAATTGCATTGCTTCAGGCAATGGATAAAAGTTTGCAGACTGCAAAGCCAGCAAAGATTAGCGAAATTCTAGACGACTATGGTTTGAGTAACTCACAACTCACCACGCACAACTCACCACTCACAAAATGAACAGGATCTACGATAAACTAACCACTCTTGACTTTGCAATCGTTGCATTGTACCTGGTTATTTTATTGGTGATCGGGTATGTAGCCAGTGTAAGACAAAAGAAGAAAAACGAAACATTATTTCTCGCCAGCCATTCACTCAACTGGTACAATATCGGATTCAACATGTGGGGAACGAATGTAGGTCCATCATCATTGCTTGCATTTGCCAGCATCGGATTTTCTGCAGGCATCGTTGGCGGAAATTTTGAATGGTATGCATTTGTTTTTTTATTGTTGCTGGCAATGGTATTTGCGCCCCGTTACATTGCAAGTAAAGTCAGCACAATGCCTGAGTTTATGGGCAAACGTTATGGAAAAAGTACACAGGATATTTTAGCGGGTTATGCGCTTATAAAAATTTTGATCAGCTGGCTGAGCCTGGGTTTATTCAGCGGCGGAATTTTGGTAAGACAGATCTTAGGAATACCAATGTGGCAATCTACTATTGTGCTCGTAGCTTTCTCGGGATTGTTTACTTATATGGGGGGCTTAAAAGCAATTGCTAAGGTGAACGTGTTTCAAATGATATTATTAATTATTGTTTCATTAGCACTTACCTATATAGGCTTACAAAAAATTGGCGGCTTTTCAGCTTTAGCTGATAAAACGCCCGGTCATTTCTGGAATTTGATACATCCTTCATCTGATCCTGGCTATCCTTGGCATGCATTGTTGTTGGGTTATCCTGTATCGGCTGTTGCATTTTTTTGTACAGATCAAAGTATGGTACAAAGTGTATTGGGTGCAAAAAGCTTAAAGCAGGGACAATTGGGCGTAAATTTTATAGGCTGGCTTAAAGTGCTGGCATTACCATTGTTTATTCTTCCCGGCATCCTGTGTTTTGCTTTGTTCCCTGAGCTGCCAGATGATAAATTAGCATACATGACGATGGTAACGAATTTGTTTCCGTCAGGATTGAATGGTCTTGTCATTTGTGTATTAATTGCTGTTTTGGTCGCTACGATCGGTTCATCGTTGAATGCCTTGAGTACTGTTTTTACAAAGGATATTTATGTAAATAACATGAATCCCGGAGCTTCGGTAAAACAACAAATAAATGTCGGGCGATATACGGTTGTGGCAGGTTGTGTGTTAGCGGTCTTAATGGCAATTGCTTTTGATAATATTAAGGGTAAAACTCTGTTCGATGTCTTTCAGTCAATCTTAGGTTATTTGGCCCCACCATTGGCAGTTACTTTTTTGTTGAGTGTATTCTGGAAACGCACTACAAAATTAGCAGTGAATTTAATTTTATCGGTGGGCTCCGCATTCAGCCTTTTCGTAGGAATGCTGAATTTATGGATCTTGCCTCCTGACGCTGCTACTGGAAAAAATATGTGGTGGCCTCATTATTTTTTGATCTCGTTTTACATATTTGCTGTTTTGTTCGCAGCAGCGATCATGATTTCCTTATTGGATAAGAATAAAGTAACTGCTAAAATTGAAGCATCGCCATTACCGAAAACAGATAAACAGGTAAAGACCCTGTTTGTTTTGTTAGGACTTGTTATTCTATCTCTTTATTTCATTTTTAATGGACATTGATTATGAAGAATTTTAGCGTCAAACGTGAAAGGTCAAACGTGAAATCGAGAATAGCACTGCTCATCATTTCACTTTTCACGTCTCACTTTTCACTCATCGGCCAGCAGGCTACCTGGATCTGGTACCCGGGTGACTATGAAATCTGGCTCAGCAATCAAATGCAGAACCGGAGAACCGACAGGGGAACATTCTTCCCTGTATTCTGGAAAGTAGATAATCATTATGTGCTGATGGATTTTCATAAAGTATTTGACCTGAAAGAACCAGAGGAAGTTTCTATCTATGCCGAAGGGCAATATAATGTCAAACTGGATGGAAAACCATTCGAAGGAACGCCAACCAGAATAACCGTACCTGCAGGCAGGCATAAGATCAATATAAAAGTTTTTTGCCAGGAGTATGTTCCGGCTATTTATGTAAAAGGAAAAACGATAGTCAGCGATGGAACATGGCTCACAACATTTGAAGACAAAGAATGGATCGATGAAACAGGGAAAACATCCGATATATCGGCTACCAAATGGCTCAATGCGGGTTATTGGGACTTCAACGAGCCGCGCCGGCCACCATCAAAATTTAAGTTGCCGGTGACTCCGCAAAAGGCGGTCAAGAAAGAAGTCAATAATAATTCCATCCTGGTGGATTTCGGAAAAGAGACATTTGGCTTTGTCAAACTGCATGGATTAAAAGGTAGAGGCAATCTCACAATTTATTATGGCGAAAGCAAAGAAGAAGCGTTGAGTAAAGATGGGGCCGTTACTATTGATAGATTATTGATCAATAATTCAATCGCAAAAGATTCTGTGATGCCTTTGTCAAAAGCATTTCGTTATGTGAACATTGTAAGAGAAGGTACTGTGTCTTTTGCTGATGTTTCCATGCTTTATGAGTATGCCGACATAAAAGACAAAGGAAGCTTTACCTGTAATGATGAGGAGATCAACAACATCTATGATATTGCAAAGTATACATTACACCTAAGCACGAGAGAATTTTTTATCGATGGTATCAAACGTGACCGTTGGGTCTGGAGTGGCGATGCATACCAAAGCTACCTGATGAACTATTACCTGATGAATGACAATCGTACAGTTACAAGCACGATGTATGCATTGCGCGGCAAGGATCCTGTCACAGGTCATATCAATACCATCATGGATTATACTTTCTACTGGTTCCTCGGCATCTATGATTATTATCTCTACTCTGGGGATAAGAGTTTTATCCAGCAGAACTATGACCGCATGAAAAGCCTGATGGATTATGTGTTAGGCAGGAGAAATCAGCATGGGTTGCTCGAAGGCTTACCCGGCGACTGGATATTTATCGACTGGGCAGCAGGATTAAGCAAGAAAGGTGAAGTAAGTTTTGAACAGTTATTGTTTGCGAGAAGTCTGGAAACAATGGCGCTGTGTGCAGGTATAGTGAATGACAAAGAGGGAGCATCACAATACCAGTCATTGGCCACAGAGCTGCGTAAAAAACTATTTGATGTTTACTGGAATGAACAAAAACAGGCATTGGTGCATAGCCGTATTGATGGCAAGCAAACAGATAATGTGACAAGGTATTCCAATATGTTCTCCATCTTTTTTGATTATTTTACTGAACAGCAAAAGCAAGCTGTAAAACAATCGGTGTTGCTGAACAATAATATTCAGAAGATAACAACACCTTATATGCGATTTTATGAACTTGAGGCTTTATGTGCAATGGGCGAGCAGAATTATGTATTGAGGGAAATGAAAGATTATTGGGGCGGCATGCTCAAATTAGGCGCAACAAGCTTTTGGGAAGAATATAACCCGGCAAAAAAAGGAGCGGAGCATTATGCCATGTATGGAAGGGAGTTTGGCAAAAGCCTTTGTCATGCATGGGGTGCGAGCCCGATTTACCTCTTGGGTAAATATTACCTGGGTATAAAACCTACATCAGCAGGTTACACAACTTATCTTGTTGAGCCCAACCTGGGCGGTTTGCAATGGATGCAGGGAAAAGTGCCCACACCAAAAGAGAATATTGAACTTTATGTAAGTAAAGAGCAAATTAAGATCAGAGGGGCAGCAGGAACAGGTACATTGAGAATAAAAAGTAAAACTCAACCGACGGGAAAGAATATAAGTGTAACAGCAAAGGGAAATGATTTATATGAAATAACTCTACTGCCGGGAGTCGAGTATGTCGTTAATTATAGCGCTACCCTATAAATGCTAAGCAAAGCCCCGCAGGGGCGTAATATTACAGCACCTTATGAAAGTAAAGAGCAAATTAAGATTAGAAGGGCCGCAGGAACAGGTACATTAAGAATAAAAAGTAAAACTCAACCGACGGGAAAGAATATAAGTGTAACAGGAAAGGGGAGTTGAGTATGTCGTTAATTATAGAGTTACCCTATAAATGCTATGCAAAGCCCCGCAGGGGCGTAATATTACAGCACGGG
>JAICPX010000299.1 GCA_025929635.1 Chitinophagaceae bacterium | reverse complement strand
TGGTTACCAACATATTCCTGGGGCTTTGCAACCCTGCTCTCGTAGAACTACCGACGGTCCTTACTAAGGTATCCTCAGTACAATAAACCTCTTTTTGTCTTGCAACATCCCACCATAAATTTCCCGTAATACCATGAATAGCAGGTACAGAACCTGTATAAATAGTTGTATGACCCGGTGCGGTTACGGTTGGCGCGTAAGGTATGAATGTATTTTCGCAGCTAAAACCCTGGTTAATTAATCTTTTGAAGCCGCCATCAGCAGCATACCGGTCATAATAGCGATAAAGAAAATCCCAACGCATCTGGTCTACCACAATTCCAACCACCAGTTTTGGTCTTTGTAATTTTTCACCGGGTTGAGCGACAGATGTTATAAAAATGAGAAAAAATAAACCGGCGGACAAGATCCTCTGCATAAAAAATACCATGTTTTGATAAAGATAGTGGAATTGAAAATATGGTTGCAGCTTCCTGTCCAACCCAAAAGGTTTGTTTTGCATTACATTTTAGAACTCAAAAATCCTTCGATGCATGTTCCATCGAAAACCTATAGCGATGATCGTAGTAGAAGTTGACATTGATGAATTGGAAGGCACATCGGACTTCCGATGGATCAGCGAACCTTCAATAAACATATTTTCTTTTAATTCATACGAAAGCAGGAATGATGTAAATGATGTTTTTGATTCAATACCGGAGACAATTTCATACCCATAATCTCCCTGGCGGTAGGGTGGCACATTCGGTAAAAAGATATTGCCCCCAAAACTGCGATTACCGGTATCCAAACCTTGTTTCCAGTACATCGCTTTTGCCAATATGGTCCATTTTGGAGCCGGCTGATAACGAAGTATCCCGATCGTTTCACCAAAATTAGCGCCAAGGGGATGTGCCAATGGCTGATTATAATGGGCATAGTTTGCAACCGAGTCACGATGGGAATAGGTATATGGTCTCACAAGATTCTTTTCCAATTGCAGATCAAGATTTTTTATGCCAAATGCATTGATATATTTGGCCCCGAGCTGCAAACCCCATTTGTTGGCCCACCACCCATCATTATTTTTTATTTCCTTTAAATTGAATTCATCCAGTAAGAACTGCCCATAAAACTGTACTTGTTTTAACGCATTTAATTTAAAGTCAATCCCCGCAACAGAGTTGTCAAAACTTCCGTTTTGTTGCTCGATCGAACGATAAAATATCACCGGGTTCAAATAACCAAATTCAAACCGGTTGCTGCGACCAAACATCACTCCTTCAAACAAACCGATATTTAATTTCTTCGTCACGTTCACATCCAGGTGATGGAAGACAGCGTATTTTTTTCTCAACAAACGATCCGGACCACGTGGTTCCGTTTGATGGAGTTCCATAAACAAGTTCTGGTAATTGATCTTCCAGATCCTTGTATTCAATTTTAAGAACAAGGTATTATTGCTGAAATCACTTAAGAATAAACTGCGGTAACCATTGCCAATGAAGTTGCGATCGTAGCCGAATGCGACATCAATATATTTAGTGACATTAAAAGTAAAATAACCTCTTGCATCAAAATAATCAAAACCAGTTCCTTTGAAATTCTTATAGTACCCGGCTCCCGGCACCGACTGGTATTTATCTTCCCAGCCCTGTACATACAGGGGATCCCTTTCCTGGTTATCGATGATCGACGCTGCAAAACCGATCTTGTTGGCAATGCGTCCACGAATACTGACCCCTCTTGAATTCAAAAAAAGACTTTCGTCATTGTCACTCTCTTTCATGTATTGAAATTGAATGATAGGATTGATGATCAGGTCAAAATCTTTGACATGCACTTCGTAAAGATTGGCGGGGGTTCGGTAAAATCCTCCAATTGATTTTTTGCTTTTTATCAAATCACGTTGCGCTGCCGATAGATATTCAATATTGTTAAGATAAAGACTTTGCAAATTGTATTCATCCGTTCCTGATAATCCGACATTCGGATGATTTTGCTTAAACGCCAGCGCCCCTGTTACGATTTGTCCGCGACTCCATGGTTTTGTTTTAGAAAAATTTAAAATAGAATCATTCTGGCCGAGAATTTCCATTCGTTCCAATAAAATATTTCCTTTATCCCCCTGATTCAAATAGGTTGTTTGCGCTAATGTTGAAATGGTAAAAACCGGAATGAGGAATAGAGCATATAAACACCCCTTTAGGGGACGGGGGTAAGATTGTTTAAATTGCATCGGTATTGGTTTTTCAAGATAAATTTGATAACAAGATATGCAAAATTACCTGATAAAGAATGTACAGGTTGTCAATGAAGGAAGAATTGTTACAACAGATGTATTGATTAAAAATGGACGCATAGAAAAGATTGGGGAATTGATTACACATGCGGATTCAAATCCAACAGAATTAAATGGTGAAGGAAAATATCTTTTGCCGGGCGCCATTGATGACCAGGTTCATTTTCGTGAGCCCGGCCTTACCCATAAAGCAAGTATTTATACAGAAGCAAAAGCTGCCATTGCCGGTGGTGTTACCAGTTTTATGGAAATGCCGAATACTATTCCCCATGCTTTAACACAGGAATTGCTGGAGGAAAAATATTCGATCGCCTCCAGAACTTCATTGGCCAATTATTCTTTTTTTATGGGTACCAGCAATAACAATGCTGATGAGGTTTTGAAAACAAATGATAAGAAAAAAGATGTATGTGGAATAAAGATCTTCATGGGTTCATCAACCGGTAATATGCTTGTGGATAGCCCTGATACGCTGGATAGGGTCTTTCGTGAAAGTGAAGTATTGATCGCTACGCATTGTGAAGATGAGCGCATCATAAAAGCAAACCTGGAAAAAATAAAAAAACAAAAAGTTGAACTTACGGCGGCTGATCACCCGTTAATAAGAAATGAAGATGCCTGTTATGAATCTTCATTGCTGGCGATCCAGATAGCCAAAAAATATAATACCCGGCTTCACATTCTTCATATTTCTACGGAAAAAGAGCTGATGCTCTTCACCAATATGATCCCCCTCAATCAAAAAAGAATCACTGCCGAGGTTTGTGTACATCATCTTCATTTTACCAGTGATGATTATCCCGCACTTGGAAACAAGATAAAATGTAACCCGGCGATCAAAGACCCTCATAATCGTGAAGGGTTGTGGAAAGCGTTATTGGATGACCGGCTTGATGTGATCGCAACAGATCACGCTCCCCATACCCTGCATGAAAAAGAAGAACCGTATGAAAGGGCACATGCCGGCCTGCCTTTAGTTCAACATTCAATGCTCCTGATGCTGTATTATTATAAACAGGGTAAAATAAGTTTGGAAAAGATCGCAGAAAAAATGTGTCATGCAGTCGCGGATTGTTTCCAGGTGAAAGAAAGAGGTTATATCCGTGAAGGATATTTTGCCGATCTTGTTTTGGTCGACCCTGGTAAGCCTACAACCGTTTCAAAAGATAATATTTTATATAAATGCGGCTGGAGTCCCTTAGAAGGATTTGAATTCCCTGCTACCATTACACATACATTTGTAAACGGACGACTTGTATATGCCTGCCCCGCCTCAAGCGGGGGAAATGGAAACTGGGATGAATCTACTACGGGAATGAGATTAAGCTTTGATCGCTAAGAACCAAAAAACAAATAACACGCTCCAAATAAATATCAAATGAAAAAATATTAAATGTTCAAATAGCAGATTTTTGATTTCTTTTTTCTCATTTATTTGATATTTGAAATTTGTATTTTGGAATTTATCCTTCTATGCATCTTGACGCCACAACATATAGCGATATCTCGGTGTTTCACCAGGAAGAGGAGTTCTCTATATTCCACAAATTGAATTTTACCCGGACAGTTTATGGAAAAGAATGGCTTCGCCATTTTTTCTCCGAGCCACATCATGATCTCAAAAGAATTCTGGGTACGCAGAAAATAATCAGGACGTTAAATGAACACCTTAACGATTGGCCATCAGAGATCACTAACGGGACTTTATTGGTCATCGAGAAATATCTTGATTACAATCTTGATCCTATACCCGATGACCCGAATGCCTTCAACTCATGGATGTATAGAACCTTCCATATCGAAGATTACCGTATGGTCAGATATTCTGTCGGGCATTGTGCAGATTTTTTCCGCGGTATAAAAAGACTAGTGGGCCTGTTTAGTCAACAAGAGCTGCCGGGTTTCTTTAAAATATATATTGAACGGGCAGAACAGTTATTAAAAGAAGCCCCTCTTGCAAAACTTTCGTCAACGAAAGCCGGTGAAAGGTTTTCACCAGTTCAAAGTCTATATTTTGGTTATCACATCCGCAATCGTTATAAAAATGATACCATCGAATTGCTTGAAATCTTTGGCCGTCTCGATGCCTGGTATTCGATGGCTACAGCAATGAAAGCTTTTGACCTCCGTTTTCCTGAATTTGTTGAGTCGGGAAAGCCAAATGTGAACGCCATTGGTCTTTATCACCTTTTACTGAAGGAACCGATATCTTATGATCTTGAATTAAATCCCGATCATAATTTTCTTTTTCTTACCGGGGCAAATATGGCTGGCAAAAGCACATTGATAAAAGCGGTGGGTTCCGCAGTTTTTCTTGCCCACCTGGGCATGGGTGTGCCCGCGCAGAAAATGTCCCTGACATTGTTTGATGGCTTACTTACAAATATTAATGTGGTAGACAATATTGCAAAAGGTGAAAGTTATTTTTTTAACGAAGTGCAAAGAGTTAAGAACACGGTGGAGAAGATCAACGACGGGAAAAAATGGCTGGTGCTGATAGATGAATTGTTCAAAGGAACGAATGTGCAGGATGCTATGAAATGTTCTTTGACCGTGATCAAGGGTTTGATCAAGATAAAGAACTCGCTATTCATTCTATCTACGCACCTGTATGAAATTGGTGACGAATTAAGACAATACCCAAACATCAGCTTTCGCTATTTTGAAACAACAGCGAAAGACGATCAACTGGATTTCAGCTATCAATTAAAAGAAGGCATAAGCAACGATCGGCTGGGCTATCTCATCCTGAAAAGAGAAAAAGTGGTGGATATGCTGGAAAAACTATAGAACCACGATTGTCAGGATTAATATAGATTTGGATGAAATGATTTAAAACCTATTTATGCGAAGAATATTCTTTTTATTCACCTGTTTATGCATTTATTTTTTTGGCGTTGCTCAAAGTAATATTGATGTGGAGCATTACAAATTTAATATTGGGGTAAATGATAAAAATGACTCGATCCAATGTCAGGCTGTAATATATTTTAAGGTAAAAGAAAGAACAAATTCAATTGTATTTGATCTGACTTCTTTACATGCAGGCAAGGGCATGCAGGTCAAAAATGTGAATACATATGATCCCTACAAAGAAGGTCACCAGTTTTCCCATATCAACAATAAAGTGGAAATAAGAAAGGAGTTTGAGAAAGGTACGGCCTCTTCTTTTGAGATTCTTTACTCAGGTATCCCATCCGATGGACTAATTATTTCAAAAACAAAATACGGGCATCGCAGTTTCTTCGCGGATAACTGGCCCGATCGTGGGCATAACTGGATACCGTGTAATGACGATCCTGCAGATAAAGCAACAGTTGAATTTATTGTAACAGCCCCGGAACATTACCAGGTGGTTGCTAATGGCGTTCAAATAGAAGAAACCTCGCTTGGCAATAGTTTTAAACTCACTCATTGGAAAGAAGATACTCCCATTTCAACAAAGGTTATGGTGATCGGTGTTGCTGATTTTGCTGTTGGCCTTGCCGGAGTTGTAAATGGGAATATACCAATTTACAGTTGGGTGTATCCTGAAAACAAAGACCATGGATTCTATGATTATGCAATGGCAAAAGATATTCTTCCGTTCTTCATAAATAAGGTTGGGCCTTATGGTTATAAGAAATTAGCCAACGTACAATCAAAAACGAGATTTGGTGGATTGGAAAATGCAAATACAATTTTCTAT
>JAICPX010000586.1 GCA_025929635.1 Chitinophagaceae bacterium | reverse complement strand
TGAACCCGTTGTAATAGGAAATGGCCTTGTGCATTTCTTTAAAACCACCTGGCGCGTCTATCAACGTTACACTGTCCTGTGCAAGCAAGGAGCACCTTAGAAGAAGGAAAAATGAACAAAGGGAGGCCGCCTTCATTTAGCTTAGTTTTTAAACATCCACAATACCTTGGTCATTTTGTCTTTCAACTCTTTTCTCGGAACGATAAAATCAAGAAAACCGTGATCGAGAATAAATTCGCTGCGTTGAAATCCCGGGGGAAGGTCTTTTTTTATTGTTTCTTTAATGACTCTTGGGCCGGCAAAACCGATCAATGCACCTGGCTCTGCAATATTCAGATCACCCAACATACCAAATGATGCGGAAATGCCGCCAAAGGTCGGGTCAGTTAAGAACGATATATAAGGAAGTTTTGCGTCGTTTAGCTGGGAAAGTTTGCCGCTTGTTTTTGCTAATTGCATTAATGAGAATGCGCTTTCCATCATTCTGGCACCTCCGCTTTTTGAAATAACCAGGTAAGGTAACCGGTGCTCTATGCAATAATCAACTGCCCTTGAAAATTTCTCACCCATCACGCTGCCCAAACTACCCCCGATAAATTCAAAATCCATACAAGCGATCACAAGATCATGACCCCCTACTTTGCCGGCAGCGACACGCATAGAGTCTGTCAGATCGGTTTTGCTCCAAATTTCTTCAAGTCTCTTTTTATAGGGTTTCAGATCCGTGAATTCCAGGTAGTCTTTGCTGCGAATATTATCGAACAACTCAGTGTATTGGTTATCGTCAAAAAGGATCGAATAATATTCCTCGCTGCCGATGCGATGATGATAGCTGCACTTCGGGCAGACAAATAGATTTTCTTTTAACTCATTTGAAGTGCAGATAAAATTACATTCAGGGCATTTGGTCCATAATCCCTCCGGGGTTTCTTTCTTTTCATGAGTACCAGTCAGGATCCCTTTTCGTATACGCCTGAACCAACTTGTTCTTGTTGTCTCCTTCCCTTCATCACCAGCAAGATTCGAATCAAAATCTTCTACCTGTTTTGCCATGCAAAAAGTGTTGAGTGGTTACAAATATAGGGAATCCCCGATTTGAGGTTTGAGGTTTGAAGTTTGGGGTCTTTGAAGAGATTCTTTTGTATAACACGCACCTCTTCCCTGATCATTTTCCTTTGCATTGTCGCAACATGTCGGGATGCGTCTTTACTGTAGAGACAAGGCATGCCTTGTCTCTACAGATCATTCATCATTGCCTATTCACAATAAAAATGCCCCAAGCAGCAGGGGCATTTTTAGTTATAAAACAACGGACCCTATAATTAATTATTTAGGCCACCAGCATCAACCCAGCAAATGATCGTGTTTTTCTGGGCAGTGGTAAGACTACCGGTCTTAGGCATAGTACCATTGGCCACCGAGGCTTTAATCGCTATCCTCGCATTTGAGATCTGGGTATAGGTCAATAACGGGCCCGGGCCATTAGCACTTCCGGAACCATGACAGGTGGCATCGGTTGCGCAGGTTGTTTGGATGATCGGATTGACGTTGGCGGAAAAAGAAGCTGCTACACCAGTGCAGTTGACACCACCGCCGCCACCGCCGCCACCATTTCCACCACCGCCATCATCACCGCCTTTACTGCAGGAGATGGTTATAAAAACGGCGGCAATAATGAACAGGATACTTTTTTTCATATAAGTTGCTTTAGCATGCAGGATCTTTCTATTAAATCGGTATCATTGATAGAAAAGTTGCCAGCCCGATATCTTTCTTAACATCAAAATGCTATGTAACAAGTCTTTGTCCCTGAGTTTTTCTTATTTCATCGGGTCCTGATTTCTTTACATTTCGTTTCAATTTACCAACTGTATATAGGGTCATAATTTTTTATTTGGCGAAAAATAAAAAACCTTCCAATATTGGAAGGTTGAAAATAAGAACTCTTTTGATTGATCCTTTAAGTTTTATGCAATAGTTATGTCTTTGTCCAAATAAACATCCTGAATAGCATTCAATATTTCCATACCTTCTTTCATTGGCCGTTGAAATGCTTTGCGACCACTGATCAATCCCATTCCTCCGGCTCTTTTATTGATCACGGCTGTGGTTACTGCCTCTGCAAGATCACTAGCACCTGATGATGCACCGCCTGAATTGATCAGGCCGGCACGACCCATATAACAATTGGCAATTTGATAACGGCAAAGATCAATTGGATGATCAGATGTTAGTTCAGAGTAAATACGCTGATCATTTTTACCGTAGGCGGATTCTTTTGTATTCAATGCTAAATAACCTCCATTATTCTCCGGCAATTTTTGTTTAATGATGTCTGCTTCTAATGTTACACCCAGATGATTTGCCTGACCTGTGAGATCAGCCGATACATGAAAATCTTTTTCTTTTGTTTTGAATGCAGGGTTTCGCAAATAACACCAGAGAATCGTCGCCATTCCGAGTTCGTGCGCGTAGGCGAAGGCTTCCGATATTTCGACGAGCTGCCTGCCGGATTCTTCCGAGCCGAAATAGACGGTTGCGCCGACCGCCACCGCGCCCATATTTCTGGCTTGTTCGATTGTGCCG
>JAICPX010000632.1 GCA_025929635.1 Chitinophagaceae bacterium | reverse complement strand
ATAATCAATAATTACTAAAACAAATATTATGATCAGGAACTTCCTCCTTGTCGCCTACCGGAACCTTGTCAAGAACAAGTCAATGTCTTTTCTGAACATTTCAGGTCTTGCGATAGGCGTTCTTGTGTGCCTTATAATAGGAATATGGTTGCAACGAGAATTAAGCTTTGACAATTTTCATCCTAACGGCGAAAAAATATACCGTATAGCCAACACTTTTAAAAGTGAAAGCGAATCATTTTCACAAGCGGGTTCGGGTGCTGCGTATGGCGCGCACCTTACTACTGAATTGCCATCAATAAAAGCTGCCTGTCGTGTATTTGGCGAAGAATTCAAGGTAAAAAGCCAGGACAATCTTTTTGTCGAATCAAATGCAGCAGTTGTTGATAGTAACTTCTTCAGTTTTTTTGGATTTAAGCTGTTGAGAGGCGAACCTGGCCAGGTCCTGCGGTCAACAGATAAAATAGTGATGACAGAAAAACTGGCTGTGAAATATTTTGGTTCTGTGACTAATGCAATGGGCAAAACAGTTGAGATCGATGGCAGATTTCCTATGACGGTTGCAGGGGTAGCGGAAAATGTACCGGTCAATTCACAGATCCAATTTGACCTGCTTGTTCCGTATGCTCATTTGAAAAGGGTGATGATAACGCAATACCAATTCAATCCCGATAGCATGTGGGTAGGTGGCTGGCCTTTTGTCTATGTTCAATTACACGATCCCTCGAAATGGAAGTTTGTTGAATCGCAGATAAATGTCGTTGCAAAGAAATTCTCAGAAAAAGAATGGAAAGAAAATAAAATGTCTTATTACTATTTCTTACAACCCCTGCGCGATATCCATTTAAAATCAAAGTTGCGGTATGACGCGAGCAATAACGGAAGTCTTGCAAGAGTTAAAGTTTTTACTATTGTCGGGATCATAGTTTTATTGCTTGCATGTATTAACTATGTAAATCTTACAACCGCCGGGGCGATCAAAAGAGCAAGGGAAACTTCTGTCAGGAAAGTTGTGGGGGCCACTAAATTTCAATTGGTGCGCCAGTTTTTTCTCGAAACATTATTAATCTGTTCCCTTGCAGTCATGGCAGGAGTGCTTTTGCTTAAATTACTATTGCCGGCTTTTTCCACCTGGATCGGGCAGCCTTATGATTTTCAATTTACGGTAACCAATATCCTGATCATTGTAGGGTTTATTATTTTTATATCACTGATTGCCGGTATATATCCGGCTGCGGTATTATCTTCTTTTCTTCCGGCAGTTTCATTAAAAGGTAACTTTTTACAGGGTGCCCATGGCAATTTCATACGCAAAGCGCTGGTCGTTTTTCAATTTACCATAACGATTGCGCTGGTAGCTTCTATTCTTGTGATCACCCGCCAGATGAATTATATCAAAAAAAGATCATTAGGGTTTGAAGGGAATGCCGTAGTGGAGGTAAGATTCTATGGCGAAGCAGGTGTAAGAGATCAATATGCATCACTTCGGAACCAATTGATGCAAAGTCCATATATATTAAATGTATCCAAACATAGCCAGAATGTAGTTGGCGGGCTGGGCAATGGCTGGACAACAACTGAAAATTTAAAAGGAGAAGAGATATCAAGCAGCCTTTACAATATTGCAGTCGATACTACTTTTTTTGAGACATATAATATGAAACTTGCAGCGGGCAGATTTTTCTCAAAACATTTTCCAACTGATACTACGAAAGCTGTGTTGGTAAATGAAGCGGCGGTTAAAACCTTTGGATGGCAAAAGCCGGAGAATGCTATTGGAAAAAGATTTGGTAAAGGTGATAATGCAAGATTTGTGGTAGGAGTGGTTAAAGATTTTAATTTTGAAAGTTTGCATAAACCTGTTGACGCCTTATTGATCGGCTATGCCCTTGGTGGAAACCGTCTTTCATTAAAGATCGATGGACGGCATGCCGATGAAGCGATCAATCATTTACAAAAAACATGGAAGGCATCAGTTCCGGATATACCTCTTGAATATGCTTTTGTTGACGAAAGCGTGGCAAAACAATATGGTAACGAACAGAAGATGCAGGGTATCTTTTATGGCTTTGCCGCATTATCCTTACTGATCGCTTCGCTCGGATTATTTGGCCTATCAATTTT
>JAICPX010000580.1 GCA_025929635.1 Chitinophagaceae bacterium | reverse complement strand
TTTCAAAATTGCCTGGAGAAGCCTTTTAAGGTACAAAGGATTCTCCTCCATAAATATTATCGGTTTAGCTGTGGGTATGGCCTGCAGCCTGTTGATCTTTCTTTTTGTAAAAGATGAGCTTAGCTATGACCGATATCATAAAGATGCAGAAAGCATTTATCGCGTTGTAAAAGACTTTATTAATGATGACGGTAGCCTGATCCCTGATGCCACTACTCCTCCGGCTATGGCGCTTGCTATGCAAAGGGAAATTCCTGAGGTGCAAGCCGTCACCAGGTTAATGCCGAACTGGGGAGGAAGCTGGCTGGTGCAATATGGCGATAAGAAAATAGTTGAACAGAAATTCTGGAGGGCGGATAGCAATTTCTTTGATCTCTTTACCTATTCATTTATAAAAGGGGATCCCAAAACTGCATTGAATGATGTCTCTTCCGTAGTCATAACCGAGTCAGTAGCCAAACGATACTTTGGTAAGGAAGACCCGATGGGAAAAACGCTGCAGATCACCTGTTGCGGAGGATCATTAAAAGTTACAGCAGTGATCAGGGATATACCTGCCAATTCTCATTTTCATTTTGACATGCTTTCGTCTTTCCGGCAGTTGGGAAATATTGATAACAATTGGGACAGGTATGATTATTACACGTATACCAAAGTAAAGCCCGGAACAGATATCACGGCATTTACAAAAAAGATCCAGGAAACGTATAATCGCAACCAGGACGAAAGTTACAGCGAGTTTTACGTTCAACGGTTGACGGATATTCATTTAACCTCTCGTCTTAAATGGGAATTGGAACCAAACGGGGACAGGCTATATGTGAATGTATTTATTTGGGTGGGTTTGTTTATCATGCTGATCGCTGCAATTAATTATATAAACCTGTCCACAGCAAAATCATCTTTAAGAACAAAAGAGGTTGGCGTAAGAAAAGTATCGGGTGCAATGAGAGGCTCGTTGATAAAGCAATTCTTATTTGAATCAATAGTTACTTGTTTTCTTTCTTCCTTATTAGCGATCATTATTGCGCAGCTGCTTGTTCCGGTAGTTAATGATATTACACTAAAGCAACTTTCGGTGATCGGTAACCCGCTTACGCTTGGATTTATGGTGTTAGCTGCACTATTCATTGGGCTTGTCGCAGGCCTGTTCCCGGCTCTATATCTTTCTTCATTTAAACCAATTGTGGTATTAAAGGGATTAAAATTAAGTGAGGGCGGCGCCCTGGTTCTCAGAAAAGCCTTAGTCGTTGTTCAGTTCACCATTTCAAGTGTACTTATCATCGGCGCATTGATCATTGCACAGCAAATGAACTTTATCCAACATGCAAAACTCGGGCTGGATAAGGAACAGGTCGTTGTAATAAAGAACGGTGGAAGCATGCCCCTACCCGACAGGAATGCTTTTTTAAATTCTATAAAACGAATTCCGGGGGTTAAGAAAGCTGCATCCGGAAGCTTCTCGATGGGTGAAGGCTTTTCCACAACCCGGATGAATGTAAAAGGATCAGAAAAAGAGATTCAGGTGAATTTTGCCAATGTAGGTTATGACTATTTGGATGTAGTAGGTATTGAAATAAAAGAAGGTCGTGGCTTTTCATCGCAATTTCCCGGCGATACGCTCAATAACGGTATACCCAACGGCCCTCTGGAGCAGAATATCGGGGGTATAGTTATTAATGAAACGGCCGTAAAAGAATTCGGGCTTGGTTCTCCAGCTGTGGGGAAACAATTTCTTTACGGGAATGACGGCGATACATCCTATTATGTAACCGTCGTCGGCGTGGTTAAAGATTTTCACTTCACATCCCTACGGAATGAGATCAAGCCATTCGGGTTTTATTGCAGACCGAGAAACGGTTTCACCTTCACTGCCAAATTAGCCAATGATAATATCAATACAACACTTGGCCAGATTGAAAGGGAATGGAAGAATTTCCAGGCTGCGAGGTCCTTTGATTATGTTTTTCTTGACGATACTTTTTCAAAACTCTATGCGGCCGAAAGCCGGTTTCAAAAACTATTTATCAGCCTCGTTGTCCTGGGAATATTGATCGCCTGCCTGGGCTTATTGGGACTTGCTACATTTTCGGCGCAGCAGCGGGTAAAAGAGATCGGTGTTCGAAAAGTACTAGGTGCCTCTGTGATCAGTGTGGTGACTCTTCTTTCTAAAGATTTTTTGAAGCTTGTCGTCATTGCATTGATACTGGCTGTCCCTGTAGGATGGTATGTAATGAATGAATGGTTAAAAGATTTTGCTTACCGGGTGGATATTCAATGGTGGATATTTTTAGCAGCCGCGCTGATAGCGATCATTATTGCATTTCTTACTATCAGTACACACGCTATAAAAGCTGCTGTTAGTAACCCGGTGAATAGTTTGAGAACTGAATAATGAAAAATCAATAATTAAAAAAATTGTATGTTTAGAAATTATCTCAAAATTGCCTGGCGAAACTTATCGAAGTACAAATTCATTTCTTTTATTAACATTTTCGGTTTGTCAGTGGGATTAGCATGCTGTATGCTTATCCTTGTTTACATTCTGAATGAATTAAGTTACGATAAATACCAGCCAAATGCCGGCAGAGTTTACCGGGTTACGAGAACATTCATGAATCCTGAAACAAAGGCGGTAAATCTCGAACTGAGTACCGTGGCCCCTCCATTTGGTC
>JAICPX010000524.1 GCA_025929635.1 Chitinophagaceae bacterium | reverse complement strand
GCTGAACACCCAGCCAATACAACCAACCACATTAAAGAAATGAAACTTCTTTCTATCCATTTGCACGATCCCGGCAACAATAGGCGCAAATGTCCTGATGAAAGGAAGAAACCTTGCACCGATGATAGCAATTCCACCGTGCTTTTCATAAAATTCTTTTGCCTGGTACAGGTAGCGTTTCTTAAAAAGGAAACGATCTCTCCAATTAAACATTGCCGGGCCAACCTTTCGGCCGGTCCAGTAGCCGACGGTATTTCCCAAAATCCCCGCTACGGTGATCAATCCCCATAGAACAAAAAGATCTACCCATTGATTGCTGATATGACCTAATCCCAGCAGATCAAGAAACTGGTAGGCCAAGCCTGGTTTTACTTCTCCGGCTTTTGTAGTTATTTCATGCGCATAAATACCGGCAACAAATAATAGTGAGTCACCAGGTAAAAAGAAACCAACAAACAGACCCGTTTCTGCAAACACTACAAATAACAATAACCACAGACCGCCGTTCTCAACATAGAATTGTGGTTGTAATAAATCGCTCCAGTGAAAAACATCAAGTAAGAAAAAATCCATTTTAAAAAATTAATAGTTGTTTCCGTTAATCAATGATGGCGTCTGCAGCCTTTTCATCAAAAGCCAGCGCTTTCTTATCGTCAAATTCACCCTCCCACCGGGCAATTACACAGCTTGCCAATGTATTCCCGATAACATTGACCGATGTGCGCGCCATATCCATCAGCTCATCAATACCATAAATAGCCATAATAGGCCAAAGTGGAAAATTAAATGTTGCTGCTGTGGCGATCAGTATTACCAGGGAAGCTCTTGGTACAGCTGCAACGCCTTTGCTCGTGAGCATAAGCGTGAGACCGATCAGCAACTGCTCACCAAATGATAAATCAATCCCTGCTGCCTGAGCGACAAAGACAGATGCCAGGGAAAGATATAAGGTCGTTCCGTCAAGATTAAAAGTATAACCAGTGGGAATAACAAATGATACGATCTTTCTTGGCACTCCGAATTTCTCCATATTCTCCAGGGCCTTTGGCAAGGCTGAATCAGAACTGGTGGTAGCAAATGCAATAGATACCGGTTCCCGGATAGCTTGTATGAATTTTTTTAAAGGGATCTTTGCCACCCAAATGGCAACTGGCAATAGCACCAAAAATAAAAAAACAATTAGTGCCACATATAAGGTAATAAGCAGTAAAGCGAGATTCTTTAAAATATCAATTCCCAGGTGCCCGACTGTAACAGCAATGGCTGCTCCAACACCAAACGGCGCAAAATACATGATGATGTTCGTGAACTTGAACATCGTTTCGGCAAGACTTTCCGAAAAATCGAGCATGGGCTTCTTCTTCTTTTCATTCAAAAGCGCCAATGCGATTCCGAATATAACACTGAAAAAAACGATAGGAAGTACATTGCCCTCGTAAATAGATTTAATAATATTCTCCGGAAAAATATCAACGATGTGATCCTGCCATCCCTTGCCCGGTGCATCAGGCAATTTATCGATCAATCCTTCAGGTACTTGCACCCCGGCGCTGTCTAATATTTTAATTACTTTGGCCTGCAATTGTTTTTCAGAAGATGGTGGCAGTTCTTTTAATAATTCCGGGGGCACGTCAATGCCTTTCCCCGCACCGGTAATATTTATAGCGACAATACCGATAACCAGCGCAATGGTAGTTACTATTTCAAAATATAAGAGAGACTTCCAACCCATTCTGCCTACCTGTTTCAGGTTGGCATGGCTGGCAATGCCCACCACTAATGTTGCGAAAAGTAAAGGAGCTACAATCGTTTTAACCAGGCGAAGAAAAATGGTACTTAAAAATTTCAGATCCTGGGAACCGCTGGGGAAATCGATACCGATCTCTACCCCAACAGCCATTGCCACCAATATCCACGTTGTCAGCGATCTTCTATAAATGGCAAACAGGACAAGGCTTGCCACAACTATCCAGCGGGTGGTCACCAGCAAGATCTCATCAAAATGGACCCAATCATTCAGATGAATAAAATGAAGAATAGCGGCGACAGTAAACAACAGGAGTGAAAGCAGTCCGGCGTTGCGTTTATTCATAACGGCGTTATCGTAAAGTTTCAAAACTAAAGGTTTACTTTCAATCTTTGAAATTATCCGTCTTCCCGCCGGTTGATTCACCTCTAAAAAAAACTTTTACTTTGTTTTTAGCAGAAATCACTATTTTTCCGGACTTAACAGTGTATTAAAAGCTGGTCTTGTATATAAAGACAGTGTTACTGATTAATACGGCAGTTTAACTTAGGAAGCCGGTATTTAAATCTTTGTTGGATAAAATCAAAACCAATGGGAAAATTATCTTTAAAGCTCTTTGTTTTACTTTCAACATGCATTTTTCCAGCACTCGCATTTGCACAAGAAAATGATGCGGAGAAAAAGGGACTTGATCAGAGGATTGACGAGGGGTTTGCGCCGATTGCAAATTGGTTTGAGCGGGTGGTCTTTTTCCCGATAAGATTCAGCGATACCGTTTCTGTACCGTTTATTGTAATTCTTTTGGTTTGTGGTGCTTTGTTTTTTACAATCTATTTCTCTTTCATCAATATCAGAAAATTCCCGCTTGCCATCCGTGTTACCAGGGGTAAATATGATGAGCTCGAGCTGGCGCCCGAGCCTGTAAGATCCGAGCTCAATATTGTAGAAGGTGATATTGTTGACACCATAAAAAAAGAAGGACATCATGGTGAAGTAAACCATTTCCAGGCATTGGCAACAGCCGTTTCAGGAACTGTCGGACTTGGAAATATTGCCGGCGTAGCGGTGGCTGTAGCAATCGGCGGGCCCGGTGCTACTTTCTGGATGATCGTGTGCGGACTGCTTGGCATGTCGTCGAAATTTGTGGAATGTACGCTCGGGGTAAAGTACAGGGACATCGATGCAAAAGGGATTGTGTATGGTGGTCCTATGTATTATTTAAGCAAAGGCTTGAAAGAAAAAAAACTGGGTGGCCTTGGAAAGATCCTCGCGGTGCTATTTGCTATCTTATGTGTTGGTGGATCCTTTGGCGGCGGTAACGCGTTTCAATCTAACCAGGCAACACAACAGATCGTGACCATGGTAGGTGCACAAAGCGGATCTTCCGGTTTTATTGTCGGACTTATTCTTGCCACCGTCACCGGAATTGTGATTATTGGCGGCATCAAAAGGATC
>JAICPX010000415.1 GCA_025929635.1 Chitinophagaceae bacterium | reverse complement strand
GATCTCTAATTTACTTACCGTAGGGTCTTTTGTTTCTAGTAAATTTCGGCCGGCTGAGATCAAGCCATCTTCATTGATCTTTTTATTTTCTTTTTTTGCGAAAGCCTGGCCGGTAAATTTTCTAAGCAATTCAATTGCATTAAAAATTTCATTTACACTATCAGGAGCAAGGAAATCATATTCGATATGCTGCATTTTTTGCTGGCGCTGATCTCTTGTTTCGTATTTTTCTTCATTTCTCGCCAGGGCATACATATTGTACATGAACCAGTAAGCAGGCATAACAACAAGCTTATCGTCACTAGCATCATTGCTTATCAAACAAAACGGAATAGGTATGTTCAACTCAGCAGGATAATCACCTTTTGCAAGGATATTGAACGAAGCAAATTTTGAATTGTGTTTCAAGCTTACGCAGAGCCCCGGCCAGAAGCCGCGCCCGGCAATTAATTCACCATCCGCAGCGCGGCTATTATGATTTGATCCGATCGTGGCGCCAGCGGCCATATTACTCTGTCCCAATACCAACGCTGCACAGAGAAATGAATTGTTGTGATGTTGTTCATGCGCGGGGAAAATGAGTGAATTCAAGACTTCACAGCATGAAATGGTGGAATTGTAACCAAGATAGGAATTGATCAGTCTTGCTCCATACTTTAACTGCGAATGATCGGAAAGGATAAAACGCACGGCTTTTACTCCATAGAAAATACGACAACCAAAGCCAATAATTCCATTCACCAATTCGCAACCTTCACCGATCTGTGTTTTTCCTTCTTCACCTGAGTTGATCGTTATGTTCTTTATCTTATTGGCTCCCTTAATATAGGCTTCGCTGCCAATCCAGGTATCTTTGATGATCCTGCAGTTCTTAATCACAGTGCCATCACCGATCTTTCCATAATAACCCCGCTTTTTATCAAAACTCTTTTCGGTAAACTGTTTGAATTTTTTCATCAGCACTTCATCATCGCGATAACGGCTCCAGAGCCAGGCATCACCCGGTAACATTCCATTGAATGGCATGATGGCGCGACCCGCATTTTCGTTGCATATTTCCAGCCAGATCCTGACTTCTTCTTTTTCTCCTTCTCTTATAATTCCGTTCCCAAACTTTGAATGATTAGACGTGGCCAACTCATTTACATTTACGATCATCACTTCGTTACCGGCGATATAATGGCTCATATAACCAACATTACTGATAACCACATTATCTCCAAAATCACAGCTAATGATGGTACTATTGTACAAACCTACCTGCAGTCGTATGTCGTGATATTCAAGAAAGACATTTTCGAGGTGACCAATACGAACTAATCCAAAGAAATTACAATTCTTAATAAGATTAGCATCAAAAGGATCAGCCACCAATACCTTGCTCCAATCGTTTGACGTGTTATTATTCTTTTCTAAAGCACGGATCTCCGAGCCGATCAGGGACCGATAGCTGATGCCACTCCTGTTTTGAATGTTCCGCAAGTAATACTCATCCTTTCCTGTTGGAATATGTTCTTTTGCAATAAAATTATATCCGAGGGACTTAATCGGTTTTTTCTTTATTTCAGTCATTGTTGCTGGTGCTGGTTCCTGGTTGCTGTTATTAGTTAAATGTTTCGTTCTTTTTATTGTTGAATATTCTTTGCACAAGGCAATTTCAACGTCAATCTCTCTGCCAAAGTCGGATGACAGGGGGATTTATTCCACCGTGACACTCTTCGCCAAATTTCTTGGCTTATCAACATCATATCCTTTCATTACTCCGATATAATATGCAAGTAGCTGCAACGGTATTACACTAAGCATCGGTGCTACTATTTCATCCGCAGCTGGTACCGGCATTATCGATTCTGAAAGAGAAGCTGAATGGTCGTCGCCTTCAGTGACCACAGAGATCACGCGACCTTTTCTTGCCTTTATCTCCTGCATATTGCTGACTACTTTTTCGTGATACTTGTCTTTTGTTGCTACAAATACAACGGGCAAACTTTCATCTACCAGGGCAATGGGCCCATGTTTCATTTCTGCTGCGGGATAACCCTCGGCATGTATATAGGAGATCTCCTTTAGTTTCAATGCGCCTTCTAAAGCAACAGGGAAATTATAACCACGACCGAGATAAAGAAAATCCCTTGCATCTTTATATTTTTCTGCAAGCAGTTTAATCTTTTCAGATGACTTAAGCACCTCTGCAATTTTAGCCGGTATGTCGTGAAGTTCTTGTAATAAATGCATATAACGTTCTTCATCGATGGTGCCTTTTTGTTTGGCAATTTTCAAAGCAACCATCGTCAACACAGCAAGCTGAGCAGTAAATGCCTTTGTACTTGCTACCCCGATCTCGGGTCCCGCATGTGTGTAGGCACCGGCATGTGAGGTTCGTGCGATGGATGATCCCACAACATTTACTACACCAAAAATAAATGCACCCTGTTGCTTGGCTTTTTCAATGGCAACCAGGGTATCCGCGGTTTCACCACTTTGTGAGATCGCAAAAATGACATCTCCGGGATGAACAACGGGATTACGATAACGGAATTCAGATGCATATTCAACTTCGACGGGTGTCCTGCAGAGTTCTTCAAAAATATATTCAGCCACCAGACCTGCATGCCAGCTTGTGCCACATGCGATGATGATGATACGGTTTGCTTTTGTGAGCTTCTCAATATTGTTTTCAACACCGGCCATCGTGATCGTTCCTTTCTCTGCATCCAATCTTCCGCGCAGACAGTCAAAAACAGTATCCGCCTGTTCGTTGATCTCTTTCAGCATAAAATGATCATAACCGCCTTTTTCAATTGCGGCTAGTTCAATATCGAGCTTTTGAACAAAGGGGGTTATTTTTTCATTCCCCAGGTTCTTCAGGATAAGCTGATCCGGTTTTACAATTGCCAGTTCATAATCGTTTACATACACAACTTCTTTTGTGTATTCAAGCATTGGTGATGCATCGGAACCCAAAAAATGTTCGCCCTTCCCTATACCGATAACCAGCGGGCTACCTTTTCTAGCTGCAATGATCGTTTCGGGATCATCTTCATCGATCAATAGAATAACATAGGCACCGGTCACCCGTTTCAGCGCTATACGCAAGGCTTCTTCAAGATTACACTGGTTATTTTTCCTGATGTCTTCAATAAAGTTTAATAATACCTCGGTGTCAGTATCACTTTTAAATGTGTATCCTTTTTTTATAAGTTCCTGTTTTAGTTGCGCATAATTTTCAATGATCCCGTTATGGATCATTGCCAATTTGCCGCTTGCTGAAGTATGTGGATGTGCATTCCGGTCACTTGGTTCACCATGCGTGGCCCAGCGGGTATGCCCGATTCCGATATGTGCATGAAGATTTTCACCAACAAGTGTTTCTGCTAATTCAGCAACCTTCCCTTTTTTCTTGAAAACGTGTAGACCATGATTCAGGAGCGCAACCCCGGTGCTATCGTATCCGCGATATTCAAGTCTTTGAAGTCCTTTGATGATGATTGGGTATGCTTCCCTTGGGCCTGTGTAACCGACTATTCCGCACATAAGATTAGGTTATAATTAATAGTTATTGGATAAAGCCAAACTTCTAAAGAAACGAAATTGCATAAAAATGACCAGACAGCAAAAAGGCAGTTAAATGAGATGAGTAACGTTATAATAGTACACCTTTCAATAACACAAATGCAGTTCCAAAATAGATAAGCAAACCTGTTACGTCAACTAACGTTGCAATAAAAGGAGTGGAGGAAGCGGCAGGGTCAGCGCCCAGTTTTTTTAGCAACAGAGGCAACATTGATCCCATGATCGTTCCCCACATTACAACGCCAATGACCGATGTCCCGATCGCAAAACCAATTCGAATGAAATGTTCACCAAATAATCCAAAGAAATAATATCCTCCATAAACAATAAAAAAACCAATAATTCCTAACGTGGTCCCCATCAGGAAGCCTGAGATGATCTCCCTCCTGGCAATACGCCACCAGTCTCTTATTTCCACTTCTCCTAATGCCATGGCCTGTATGATCAATGTAGCCGCTTGTGAACCGCTATTGCCGCCGCTTGAAATTATTAAAGGAATAAAAGTGGAAAGCACCAATACCTGTTCAAGCGTTTCCTGGAAATTTGACATAGCGGCAATGGTCAGCGTTTCTCCAATAAATAAAATCAATAACCAGATAATTCTCTTCTTGTAAAGTTTTCTCAACGGCACTTCAAGATAGGGTTGCTCCAGCGCTTCGGTACCACCCATTTTTTGCATGTCTTCACTAAATTCCTCTTCAGCAACCCAAAGAATATCATCTATAGTTACGATACCAAGCAATTTGTTGCTGTTG
>JAICPX010000239.1 GCA_025929635.1 Chitinophagaceae bacterium | reverse complement strand
TTTGACGAGATCTGCTTGTCAACATCAAGCACCACATACCCTATTTCATCATTTGTTTTGAGATACTGGCCAAGAATATTGACATTATTTTCTGAAAGCATGGTGTTGATCTCAGATAAAACTCCCGGTACATTACTATGTATATGCAAAATGCGATGACTTTCCTCATGTGGGGGTAGTGCCAGGCCGGGAACTGTGTGTGAGCCTAATGTAACTCCCTTCTCGAGAAAATTAAACAACTTAAGACTTACATCTTCGCCGATGTTTTGCTGTGCCTCTTCCGTTGATCCGCCAATATGCGGAGTAAGCAAAACATTAGGCGCATTTCTTAATACAGATTCAAATGGTTCACCGTTCTTTTCAGGCTCGTCAGGAAAAACATCAATCGCTGCCCCACCGATCTGGCCCTCCAATATCGCAGATTTTAACGCTTCCGCATCTATCAAACGGCCCCTGGCAAAATTGATAAGAATGCAACCTTTTTTAAAATATTTGAGCGTAGTGCTGTTGATAAAATTCTTTGTTTTTGGCGTTTCGGGCATATGTAGCGTAACCACATCTGCACTGCCCATCAGTTCCTTTAATGATTTTTTTTCTTCCGCATTTCCTAATGGTAGTTTTGTTTCTTCATCATAAAAGATCACTTTCATTCCCAACACTTCCGCCATTACGCTTACCTGCATACCAATATTGCCATAACCTATTATACCGATCGTTTTACCCCTTAACTCATAGCTCCCTTTGGAATCTTTTGTCCATAAACCATTGTGAGCGGCTTTGTCTTTGTCGGGTACGCGCCGAAGCAACATGATCGAAGCACCGATCACTAACTCAGCAACTGATCTGGTATTGGAATAAGGCGCATTAAAAACAACAACCCCGTTTTTAGTAGCCGCCTTAAGGTCCACCTGGTTCACCCCGGCGCAGAAACACCCGATAGCCTGTAGTTTTTTTGCAGCATCCAACACATTTTTAGTGATACGGGTTTTTGAACGGATGCCAAGAATATGCACGTCCTTTATTTCTTTTATTAAATCTTCTTCAGACAGTGACTTATTGATCTTTTCTGCATTTGTGTATCCTTCACTGCGGAATTTTTTCACCGCTGATTCGCTGATATTCTCAAGAAACAGGATCCTGATCTTGTCTTTGGGATAACTGGTCTTTTGTGCGTCCATGGCTGCAAATATAGTTGTCAATGGTGAGTTGTGAGTGTTGAGTTGTGACTAAGAAGGCGCAGTCCGGAACTGGTACACTAATTACGTCCATGCCCAATGCGAATACTTCGTAATGCATACCTTCATTCACCATTCACCACTCACATCAATACAGTATTCTTACCTTAATCGTCTGCTTAACCTCTCTTAATAAGTGTAATGCTTTTGAGGATATCAGTTTATCGACATCAAGAACCACATAACCTATTTCATCATTTGTTTTTAAATACTGACCGAGGATGTTGATATTGTTTTTTGAGAGTGTTGTGTTGATCTCTGAAAGAACGCCTGGCACATTATTATGAATATGCAGGATCCGGTGTGAACCTTCCTGGGGTGGTAATGCCAGTGCAGGGACCGTATGTGAACCAAGCGTAATTCCTTTCTCCAGAAAATTAAATAGCTTACTGCTTACATCGTCGCCAATGTTTTGTTGCGCTTCTTCAGTAGAACCGCCGATATGTGGAGTAAGAATTACATTGGGCAGGTCCTGTAAGGGAGTTTGAAATTTATCTCCATTTTTTTCCGGTTCAAGGGGAAATACATCAATTGCGGCACCACTGATGTTTCCGTCAAGAATTGATTTTCGCAAGGCATCAAGATCCACCACTTCTCCCCTTGCATAATTAATAACGATCGCTCCTTTCTTAAAATGCTTAAGCGTATTTCTATTGATCAGGTTTTTGGTTTGAGAAGTTTCAGGCACATGTAATGTCACTACATCTGCACGACACAAAAGATCTTTTAAAGATTTTGCATCTTCAGCATTACCCAATGGCAATTTTGTTTCTGTATCATAAAAGATCACTTTCATCCCCATTGCCTCGGCCAATACACTTACCTGGCTGCCAATATTGCCATATCCAATGATGCCAAGCGTTTTACCACGGAGCTCAAAACTATTCTTTGCATCTTTCATCCACGTGCCTTCATGTGCTGCTTTATTCTTATCGGGTATACGCCGTATCAACATGATCGATAACCCGATCACCAATTCAGCTACTGATCTTGTATTTGAATAAGGCGCATTAAACACCACGACCCCATTTTTTGTGGCCGTCTTCAGATCCACCTGGTTTACACCTATACAAAAACAACCAATTGCCTGTAATTTTTTTGCAGCATCCAATATTTTTCTGGTTATCTGCGTTTTAGACCGGATACCGAGGATGTGCACATCCTTTATTTCTTTGATAAGTTCATCTTCGGTAAGTGCTTTTGCGATTTTTTCTACGTTAGGATACTCATGATTTTTGAAATTTTTCACCGCAGTATCACTAATGTTTTCCAGGAAAAGTATTCTTATTTTTTCCTTTGGATAACTGGTCTTTTGTGTGTCCATTGCTGCAAATATAGAGTTGTAACTATTAACAATTTGCGGATTATGGGGAAAAGTATGACCTGTTAGGCATGACTTGTGCTACTAAATTTGTCTAAACTGTATTCTAATTGAAAAAACTCTTCTACCCTATTGCTATTGTTATTTTATTTGGGTGTAGTTACTCGGGTCAGCGATCGACGCCGCCTAAAAAAACATCCGCATATAATTCACCCACCCCTAAGGGTTTGCCGGAAGAAGAGTTTCAATACTATTCGAACTTAGCCAAAAATCATTTTGAAAATTCATTATTGAAGAGAGGGTTTAACGGGCAGATATTGATCGCAAAGAATGGAACCGTTGTATACGAAAAAACAGTCGGCTTTGCTGACATGAGAACAAAAGATAGTCTTGATTCCAAAACTCCTTTGCATATCGCGAGTATCAGCAAAACATTCACAGCGATGGCGATCTTGCGCTTAATGGAGCGAGCAAGTCTGAAACTCGACGATACTCTTGGTAAGTTTTTTCCTGCTTTTCCTTATGAAGGCATTACCGTAAAAATGCTATTGAGTCACCGGAGTGGTTTACCCAATTATCTTCATTATCTATCGGAGCTAAAAACAAAAGATACCTGTTACAGTAACCAGGATGTCCTTACTTCTTTATACACCATCAAACCGAATCCGGAAGCAAGACCGGATAGAAAATTCAATTACTGCAATACAAATTATGTGTTGCTGGCACTGATCATTGAAAAAGTTACCGGTGAATCTTTTCCCGCATACCTGAAGAAAGAGTTTTTTACCCCATTGCAAATGACAAATACTTTTGTCTACGCCAACCAGGATACATTAACACCTACGCCAAGTTTTCAATGGACGGGACGATTCTGGGACCCTGATCCTTTTGATTGCACCTATGGCGATAAAAATATTTATTCAACGACCGAAGATCTTTTAAAATGGGACCAGGCCCTTGGTACCGGCCAATTATTTAAGAAAGAAACACTGGATTCTGCATTCACACCGTTAAGTAATGAAAGGAAATCGATCCACAATTATGGTCTCGGCTGGAGGATGATGATCTTCCCCAATGGAAAAAAATTCGTTTATCATAATGGTCGCTGGCATGGTTCAAATGCGGTGTTTGTAAGGTTTGCGGATGAAAATGCGACAATGATCATCATTGGAAATAAGTACAACAGTAGTATTTATAATGCGGCAAGAAAGGCTTACAATCTCTTTGGGAATTACACGCCTGATAGCAACAAGAAGCACGAGTATTTCAATGAAGATTCTGAAAATTCAGTTGTTGAAAGTGCCACTAACCTCCTCGAGCCTGGCAGGAAGGCTTTTTCTTCTAAAACAAGATAATAACTCATCGCTTTTTTGGAAATTCTTTCTCAACTTTAGCAGTAATTTTTTGGGATGAAGATTTTAACTGCTGAACAGATACGGGCATGGGACCAGTTTACCATTGAGCATGAGCCGATCACTTCCATTGACCTGATGGAGCGGGCAGCTTCAAAATGTTTTGAATGGCTTGAAGAGAATAATTGGTTAATTTTTCCATTTACCATTTTTTGCGGAAAAGGAAATAATGGTGGTGATGGCCTGGCCATTGCAAGAATGCTGGCCAACAGGGGTTGCACAGTATCTGTATATATTCTTGAATTTGGTCACAAGGGAACAGAAGATTTCCAGGCTAACCTGGCAAGGCTTCATCAATATCCTGCTGTTACTATTCAATTTATACAGGAGGAATCTCCGGAAGGAGTCAATGGGACAAATTTTCATGAGCTGTCAAAAAATACGGTAGTGATTGATGCATTGTTTGGTTCCGGACTGGCAAGACCATTGGATGGAATTACTTCAAAACTTGTTGACCATATTAACGGCAGCGGATGTACGGTGATTGCTATCGATATACCAAGCGGAATGGCCGTTGATCGTTCTTCAAAAGGAAATACAATTATTAAGGCAGATTATACGTTGAGTTTTCAAACTTACAAACTGGCATTTCTTGCTGGGGAGAATAGTGAGTTCATGGGCGAAGTCGTTATTCTTGATATTGGATTATCATCTGAATATTTAAGCCGGTTAGGAACCAAACTTGAATTGATCGATGATTCAATTATTGATTCTATTTATAAACCCCGCAACAAATTTGCGCACAAGGGAAATTTTGGGCATGCGTTGATAATAGCCGGCAGTTATGGAAAGATCGGTGCTGCAGTACTATCATCAAAATCCTGTTTAAGAACAGGTGCAGGATTACTGACCTGTTTTATCCCAAAATGTGGTTATGAAATAATGCAAACTGCGTTGCCGGAAGCAATGGTAATGACAGACACCAATTCATCCATTATAACTAAGGTCGATGACGACCCTTCAAAATATGATTCGATTGGTATCGGCCCGGGTATTGGTACCGCATCGGAAACCAGGTCAGCCATTAAAGAACTGCTGTCTGTCCACAAAAAACCGATAGTCATCGATGCCGATGGCCTGAATGGTTTGTCGATGGAAAAAAAATTGCCACCTCTCCCGGCCGACTCTATTCTAACTCCTCACCCAAAAGAATTCGAAAGGTTATTTGGAGAATGTAAAGACGATTTTGAGAGAATTGATAAAGCAATTGTAAATGCTAAATTGCTCAATTGTTCAATTGTTTTAAAAGGACATCATACACTTATTGCCACGGCTGGTGGCAAAGGGTATTTTAATAGTACGGGTAATGCAGGCATGGCGACAGCGGGAAGCGGAGATGTATTGACGGGAATGATCACGGCTTTATTAGCGCAAGGCTATTCATCTGAACAGGCAGCAATACTCGGAGTTTATCTTCATGGATGCGCCGGTGATATTGCCGCAATAGAAAATTCACAGGAAGCAATGATAGCCGGTGATATTATTGATAGTATTGGAAAAGCATTTAAACAACTGGCATCATGAAACTTTTTTTGACTTTTGGTTTTTTACTTTTTAATTTTTTAGATTCTTTTGCTACCGATAAGGATTCGGTTATCTACTATGTTTTGCCGGATAGCGTGAAAGTTGTTTCATTCATGGCCGATGTCTCGGTGGGTACGCTCAATACGAAAAAGGAAGTATTCGCAGGTGTAAAGACTGACGTAGTCAAACTTTCATTGGAATCAGATAAAAGAGAGAGAGAAGTTGTCTTCGAATTTCCTGCAGGATCAGAGATCATGGCAAATGGCATTGGGATAAAGGTCGAAAAAGATGAGTTGAGCTGGAAATATGGCTGGTCAGAAAATAAGAACTATAAGCTAATGATCGCGACAGCTGGCGATTCGGCGGGAAATTTTGCTTTATACTCAGGTTATATTTTTTTACCGGAAGAAAACAAATGGAAGCTGATTGGCACTTGTAAGATCCCGGGCCAATGGAATACCTTAAAACGACCTGCGGCTTTTTGTTCAGAAATTGGCAAAGGCCCATTAAAGATAAATATCAATGAGGCGTGGATTCAAAGAAATAATGGTTCATGGAAAAATTTATTGCAAACTAGTTTTGCTGCGCCCGTCGTGAATCTGTTTTCGCATGTTGATAGCACAGAACAAATACAAATCGACAAAAAGCTTATTACCCAATCTATCACTCAAAATAAAACCGACGCTAAACAAGAGCATAATGGGATTTATTATACAATGATGAAGGATGGAACCGGCCGACAGGTATCAGTCAATGACACCGTCGTTGCCTATTATAAAGGATACTTGTATCAAAATGATTCTGTGTTTGATCAAACAAAAGATAAACCCGCCACCTTTCCCTTAAATCGATTGATCAGGGGCTGGCAGATCGGGGTTCCGCTTTGTAAAGTTGGGGGTAAGATCAAATTGATCATTCCCTCAAATCTTGCCTATTCAATACGCACAAGAGCTGCCAAAATTCCCCCAAATAGTATCCTGGTTTTTGAAATTGAAATTGTAGAAGCGAAGGGCCCTCAATAAAGAATTGTACCTTTTCGAAAATTTCTATAATGAATATCCCTTCCCACTATAACCGGTTGATGCCCTACCTCATCATCCCAACCGCTTATAAATTCATAGAGTTTATGAAATATGTTTTTGGTGCTACTGAGCAGGTTGTTGTACCAAGAAGCGAAGGAGTAATCATGCACGGAGAACTGCGGATTGATGACGCTGTAATTATGTTTGCAGACACGACTGACTCAATCACAACAAAGCCCGCCGGCCTTTTTATTTATATGGATAATGTTGATGAGATTTATGCAAAGGCATTAGCCGCTGGCGCAACTTCACTTATGAAACCAACGCGACAAGACTATGGCTATACTTGCGGATTTCATGATCCATTTGGCAATGACTGGTGGCCGGTAGAACCTGAAAAG
>JAICPX010000661.1 GCA_025929635.1 Chitinophagaceae bacterium | reverse complement strand
TATTTAACTAAAAATTTCAATTATGAAAACCGTTATTACAGTACTGGTTGTCTTGTTTACAGGCGTATTGGCCTGCGATACTCCAGAGCCAACAACAACTAATCCGGGAGATACCACTTCTATCAACAGCAACAGACCGGACTCAACTATGCAAAATACAGATACTACAATGCGCAGCGATAGTATTCCCGGCCGTTAATTAAAATTTAAACAGTAATCATGAAACGCTTATTGTTAATGTTGTGTGTATCGGCAACAACACCCCGCGATACGATGCGATGAAATTAATGGGGAACTGTGGATATAGTTGAAAAAATAAAGACTCTCACGCGGGGTCTTTTTTATTGCCTGTCGCGATAATAACCCGGCCCATCCGTCAGCACTTTTTTCCACTGGCGCTGGTGGCTCTCCTGCCACTTTTTATTGGGATGTAATTGCCAGTTTACTCCTTTGAGTTGATCCTGTACAAAGGCTCTTTGTTCGGGATGAACATATAATGGATGCAGGTAAAACCATTCTTTGTCTCTGGTAAGTGCTATCCAGAATTCGGTAAAGGAGGGATAAGGTGTATTGAAAACCTGTACATCGCCGGTGGAGTCGTTGTAAGTGCTGTGGTTGTACAGAAATGAGATTTGCCCGTTGGCATTGGTTACGCGGAACAGGCTGCCGCCTGAGTTTTCGGAGGAGATATCGAAGTATAGTTCTTGAGGCATGGTGTAAGTTACGAATGTGGATGTAATTATGGTACGCCCCATGAAGTATCTTGTTCCCTTGGCCAGAAATAACCTTTTATACAGTTGGGATTTCTAATGCAGATCTGGATATGATTTTTTTCATTGAAGCCGGCAGTGGGATACAATTCTTTACCTTCTAAAAACAAACTTCTGACTGAATCAAAAGGTTTAAGCGATAATATTCTTCTTGTTTTGTGAAGATGCTCTAATACTGGGCAATCAAGATTTCTAATTAATCTTGCTTTGGAAGTAGAAGTAAATTTGTTTTCAGGTAATTTTTCTCCCACAATATCATACGCTAAAACTAATTTTTCATAACTCTCCCTGACCAAATCCAAGCATTCTGAATCCATCAAATCAAGACAATAGCCCATATCTATTACTGCTCCTAAAACTGCAGGCTGAAGAATAGCAGGTCTGCTTTTTCGAACCAGCTTTTGAAGTTCTTCAGCAAATTGATTACCTCTTGTTGGGTTATTTTCCCAAAAATAAATACCATGCCCCAACCAGTCATAATCATTTGTGCTGGGGTAAAGACTGCTTTCATTTAGGACAACCGCATTTCGGGTCGAACTATCACATCCATGAAAACCAATAACTAATCCGGGCTTAGCCGGATACATCATGGAATAAACTTGCGGCGCCTATTGTACTTTGGGACTGTTCCCCGGGTAGTTAGAAGCCCGAGGGAAATTAGAAGTTTTTTGGCGGCCTTTTTTGAAGTTCTTAATTCTTCGCCTTCTTTGCGAAAATACTCCATCATCAGATCAAATTCTTTTTTACACATTGCCATGGTAAATCATTTTAAATTAGGCCGGGCAGACAATATTAAAACAATTTTATCAACCATTTGTACCAAATCAATCTCTGATTTTTTACCCTTCAATTAAAATAAGCAGCTCAATCGTTAACTTGCACCCTATGATCGATTATCTGGAGGGATTAAACGAGCGGCAGCGCGAAGCCGTACTACATATTGATGGTCCATTGATGATAGTGGCCGGCGCCGGTTGTGGGAAAACCAAAGTTCTTACCACCCGCATAGCCCACCTGATGGCTAAAGGC
>JAICPX010000530.1 GCA_025929635.1 Chitinophagaceae bacterium | reverse complement strand
GAGTCCATCATATTCCATTTCTCTTTATTCCTTTCCCCAATATAATTTGAAATGCTTCTTATTTGCAGGAAGGGAATATTTTCCATTAAACATACATAATGCAATGCAGCGCCTTCCATTGATTCAGTCACCGGGTCAAAGACATCACGGTAGAATTTGATCATTTGCTTTGAAGTGCTGATCTGGTTCACTGAAATTCCTTTCACCAATTTCAGTTCTGACTGTTTCAGTATCTCATTATTTGGATTGATCAGCCAGCCTTTTTGATAAGGATATTGATGTTGGGGAACCAGCTTTAGATCAAAGAGCGTTTTTAATTTTTCCAGTTCAACGACGCTCTGGTCTGCAATCGTATCCTGCTTTACGGCGACAACCTGTCCAAGATTGATAATTAAATCAAAACAACCGGCTACCCCTGGCTGTATCACAAGCTCATATTTTTTTAAAGCAAGTTGTTTGGTTAAATGGTAAGTGCTGGCAGCAAGTCCAATACCTGAAATGAGGATATCAACGTTTGTGAAGTTTCCTGCTCTTGCGAGGCCAATAAAGGGTTCGATCTCTTTAGCTGTTGCCGCAACAACAAGAATATTTTTTCCCATTTTGGCAAATATCGGACTTCATTCGTAAAGCTGTTGGGCTTACCTTTGCGGCTCTCCCGATGGTTATCGGGATTCTTCCGCCCAATTGCTGTGAAGAAAGTAAAAAGTAAAGCATGGTTTACTTAACAAGGATCGAACATTTCAACGCTGCGCATAAACTTTTTAATCCAAAATGGAGCAAAGAAAAGAATGATGAAGTGTTTGGCAAATGCGCCAATGAGAACTGGCATGGTCACAATTTTGAATTGTACGTGACGATCAAAGGCGAACCCGACCCGGATACCGGATTTATTTTTGATGCAAAGAAATTAGGAGCATTGGTTACTGAAAAGATCACAGAGAAACTTGATCATAAAAACCTCAATATGGATGTGGAATTTATGCGGGGCAAATTGTGTTCTATTGAAAACCTGGTGACCGCTATCTGGCAGGAACTGGAACCACATTTGCCGCCACCGGTTCAATTGCACTGCTTAAAATTGGTTGAGACCGATAAGATCTATGTCGAATATTATGGTGGCAAGTGATCGATATTCTTTGAGTGATATTAAACTAATTCAATGGGTAAAAAAGTTGCGATATTCAGAAAAGAACATTTTAATGCTGCTCATCGTTTGTTCAATCCCGGGTGGGATGATAAAACGAATAGCGATGTATTTGGAAAATGTGCCTTACCGAATTACCATGGTCATAATTACGAGTTGATAGTAAAAATTGTCGGCGAACCCAATGAGAAGACCGGCTATGTAATGGATATGAAAGAGTTGAGTGACCTGGTGAAACAGGAGATCGTTGAACGTTTCGATCATAAGAATCTGAATCTGGATACAAAAGAGTTCAAAAACTTAAATCCAACGGCGGAGAATATTGCTATTGTGATCTATGATCTCTTGCGTCCGCATATCCCTGGTGAAAAAGACCTGCAGATAAGATTGTATGAAACACCGAGGAATTTTGTTGAGTACCCGGTATGACATGATATTTGTATTTGAGATTTGAAATTTTACTCAGTTATGGCTTATAAAAAAACGGAGCAGTACGAAGACCATATCACAAGCGGATTGATTAAAAGTTATGGAGAAGTACTGGAATTGCTTGGTGAGGATCCACAGCGCGAAGGATTGAAAAAAACTCCTGAGCGTTTGGCAAAGGCGATGCAATACCTTACACAAGGTTATCATTTAGATGCAAAGGCGATCATTAACTCGGCTAAGTTTCATGAAGAAATAAGCGAGATGGTGGTGGTAAAAGACATCGAGATCTATAGCATGTGCGAGCATCATATGTTGCCATTCATTGGTAAAGCGCATGTAGCTTATATCCCGAATGGATGGATAACCGGTCTAAGTAAAATTGCAAGGGTGGTGGATGTATTTGCAAGAAGATTACAGGTGCAGGAAAGATTGACGATACAGATCAAAGACGCGATCAAGGAAACGTTGAACCCGCTTGGCGTGGCGGTGGTCATTGAAGCCAAACATTTATGTATGATGATGCGTGGTGTTCAAAAACAAAATTCTGTGACCACCACTTCCGCATTTGATGGTGAATTTCACAAAAGCCCAACCCGTAGCGAGTTCCTGAAACTTATCACAGCCGATTTGGGCTAATCCGGTATATTTGTCATACATTGAAAAGTTTGATACTTGTATCGAACTTTTTTTGTTTCCGGTGCTTCACCAACTATTGCCGGACGAAAAAGTCGCCTGCATTTTTTGAATTATAACTTCGGTGATCAAAGGATAAACTATCGAACCATGAAACATGCATTTGTATTTCCTGGCCAGGGCTCACAGTTCAAAGGCATGGGAAAAGATCACTACGACAACAGCGTTTTTGCAAAAAAACTAATTGAACAAGCTAATGATATATTAGGATTCCGAATCTCTGATGTGATGTTCAATGGCACCGATGAAGAGCTGAAGCAAACGAACGTAACCCAGCCAGCCGTTTTTCTCCATTCCATTATTGCTTATAAAAGTATAGAGGCCACCCGGCCTGATATGGTAGCTGGTCATTCGCTGGGTGAGTTTACCGCATTGGTTGCAAATGGAACATTAAGTTTTGAAGATGCCCTGCAATTGGTTGCCGTTCGTGCCAGGGCTATGCAGAAAGCATGCGAAATGAACCCATCAACAATGGCAGCTGTTTTGAATCTTGCCGATGATAGGGTTGAAGAAATCTGTGCCGCAGTAAATAAAGAAACCGGTGAAGTGGTTGTTCCTGCTAATTATAATTGCCCGGGACAATTGGTAATAAGCGGATCGATAAAAGGAATTGATATTGCCTGTGAAAGAATGAAAGCGGCAGGGGCCAAAAGAGCGATGGTGCTCCCGGTTGGCGGGGCTTTTCATTCACCATTAATGGAGCCGGCAAAAGTAGAGCTGCAACGCAATGGCGATGGCAGCGACGTGGGCGGCAACGAAGAAAAAGGCGGGGCCGACGAATCCATGCATCATTCGACTCCCTATTTCGTCGATGGTGTTGCGGTCGACGGCACCTTCGGCACCGTGCGATCCGG
>JAICPX010000033.1 GCA_025929635.1 Chitinophagaceae bacterium | reverse complement strand
GGAATAGAGGCATGAATACAGTTGTAAACCCCTTTTACATTTACAGCGATCACCCGGTCAAAATCTTCTTCTTTTGTTGTATCTGCTTTTCCAATATGAGCAATACCTGCATTATTTACCAGAATATTTACCGTTCCGATCTTATTAAATGTATCGATCACCTCTTTTTGACCAGCAACATTACAGCTATGCACATGAACAACTCCTCCCGCATTTTTTATTTCTTCAGCTGTTTCATTTGCTGTTTCGCTGTTTAATTCAATAATATGAACAGCAGCTTTTTGTTTTGCAAAAAGTTTTGCAATTGCTTTCCCGATCCCGCTTCCTCCGCCGGTTATAACTGCAACTTTATGATCAAGACTAAACATTTACCTGTTTTATTTTGTATCCTTTCCACCCATACCATGCAACAACTATGAAACAAAGTAAAGGTATGATATAGCCATTCTGCATGCTCCCGGTACTATCTGAAATCAATCCCATTAACAATGGCGCCAACGCTCCGCCAACAATTGCCATTACGATTAATGACGAAGCCATTTTCGTTTCTTCCCCTAATTCCTTTATTCCCAAAGCGAAGATTGTCGGAAACATGATCGACATAAAAAATGGAACAGCCATCACGGCATAGACGGCCATTTTTCCTGAAGTGGTTAATGCAATAGTAAGTAAGATCACATTTATTAAAGCGTAAAATGTCAGCAGACGTTGAGATTTTATGTAACGCATCAAAAAAGTTCCAACAAACCGACCCACCATAAAGCCTACCATAGCAATTGATCCCCACCAGATGGCGGCAGTTTTTTCGGGCAAGTTCATTGTTTGCTTAGAAAAACGAACAAAAAAGCTTATAACGCCAACCTGTGCGCCTACATAAAATAGTTGAGCAATAAATGCCCATCTCACATGGCTATGCCGGAGCACTTTCAGTGAGAATCCTGTATGTGCATCCGCTTCAGCGGACTCTTTTATACCGGGCAATTTTGTAAGGAGAAAACAAATCGTAACCAATAACACAACCCCAGCGATTATGAGATAAGGAGTTTTAACTGTATCTGCTTCTGATTGCAGGTAAGCATTTAATGTGCCATCCGCAGCCATCCTGTTCAGATCTTCCGTTGTAGGCTCAATTCCTGAAAAAATAAAAAGCCCGCCTATAATGGGAGCAACAAATGCTCCGACCCCGTTGAATGATTGTGCGAAATTGAGTCTTTGTTCAGAAGTTTCTTTGGGACCGAGGTTAGCCATGTAAGGATTCGCAACCGTTTCAAGGAATGTTGCACCAGAAGCCTGGATAAACAGAGCGCCTAAAAACAAGGCCAGGCTTCTTGATCCCGCCGCCGGAATAAATAATAAAGCGCCTGCCGCAAATAATAGTAATCCAAGAATGATACCTTGCTTATGCCCGAATTTATGCATTACATACCCAGCAGGAATTCCCATCAGAAAATATCCAAGATAGACGGGGAGGTCTATAAATGAAGATTTGGTATCACTTAGCTGCAATGCTTTTTTTAAGTGAGGAATTAAAACGGCGTTCGTATTATGTAAAAATGCCCAAAGGAAAAAAAGACTGGTGACAAGTACAAAGGCAAAAAGAAAAGAGTTGCGGCTTTGGTTCATACTGCTTATTGATTAATGAAATAATAATTCCTTTGGTATTTCCATTTTTATTCCACCTTCTTTCTGCATTGAAACTTTTAACGAGTTTCCCCCGCCACTATCAAAATAAAGCACCTTTATTTTGTGAAAACCTTTTTTCAATGCTGCCTTGCCGCTTTTCTCAACAGTACCATGATCACCATCGTTATTTACAATCTCCTCATCATCGATATATAGCATACTGCCATCATCTGACTCGGTAAAGAAAGAGTAAATGCCGTCGCTATCTATCCTGATGTAACCTGTAAATTCAAAAGCAAACTTATCCGTGCGTCTCTTTTGTTTATTTGAAATGATATCGGTTGTTCCTGTTGTTCCCGGAGTGCCGGTTATAGAATTCAGGTTTGTCTTCCCTGTTGGTTCAAAGTACTTATAAGCAATTCCGGGTTTGGCTGTCGCTCTTACAGCACTCTTCCAGGTATACGCCTTTGCATCAACAACTGTCTCAGCACTTCGTAAAAAATAAAGATCATCGTTAGACGCAGGTACTTGAGGAGGTGGAACGGCAATTGCCCTGATCGTCGCCGATTCGTTGAGAACAAAAGGCCCTTTATACATTGTTGGAAACTTCGCAGGATCTCTCCCATCAGTAGTATAATGAATTGTAGCCGGCATATCAGCACTCATAATAATTGTTGGCTTCAATTTACCCGGTTTATAGTCTATTCTTATTTTAGGCTTTGAAGCAAACCTTCCAAAGTTTTCGATCCTCATAGCAAAAGCATGAGGTGATCTGATCTTATTTGGATTATATTCAGGTAAGGTTATCTCAACATTTGTTCCTGATTGTTTCCATTGTAACTCTTCTTTGGTTGAAAGGAAACTGATCTTTGTTGAAGTTGGAAGTGTTATGTCTTTTAAAATCAATTTCCTGCTATCCGGATACCTTGGAAAAATGGCATACAAATTATTTGTTGCTGGATTATAACTGTAGAAAATCTCCTTTACTGCATAACCCGGATCAGGATCAACGGTAAGCTTTAGCATTATATCACCCCCGGTCTTCCAATCGCCCGTTATATGTTCATTACCTCCTTTGTAATCTCTTCTCCCTTCGCTCCATTGCATTGGCGTCTTCCACCTTCTGGTATTATAAATTGCTTCGCCATTTATTTTTAACCAATTTCCGATTTCCAATAAACGATCCTGCATGATCGGTGGAATTTTCCCATGTTCATCGGGACCGATATCCAATAAAAAATTTCCACCCCGACTCACTTTATCGATCAACGCAATAATCAATGATTGTGTAGAATTATAGTCCCAGGCATCTTCTTCGCGATTGTAGCCATAACTATAGCCCATGCCACGGCTTTCTTCCCAATCATGATCCTCGAAGTCAAGGTCGGGTTGGTATTCCGGTGTAAAAATTCCGCCATGATGAAACCGAACCCCGCTGCCCCATCGATCATTTACCACTACTTTATCTTTCACGGGGCTTTCATTAAATAACCATGCTAGAAATTCCTGGCTCTTCCATGTTTCAGCGGGGGCATCCCAATCACCGTCTGTCCAAAAAACATCGGGCTGATACGTATTGATCAACTCTTTCATTTGTGGCCATACATGTTCTGTCGCATATTTTTTCGGATCGCTTTTCCATAAAGGATTGAACCATTCATACAATGAATAATACATGCCCGCATGCACTGAAGTTTTTCTCACTGCTTTAAATAGGTCTCCCAGTAAGTCTCTCTTTGGCCCAATGTCTTTTGCATTCCATGGGAACCCCCAGGTTTTATTTGCATTCTCGTTTGGCCATAGCGTAAAGCCATCATGGTGCTTTGAAGTAAGCACTATATACTTTGCACCTGATCTTTCAAACAGTTTTGCCCAATCATCAGGATTATACAACTCTGCTTTGAAATCATTGGCCAGGTCGTAATACGTTCTTTCACCAAATTTTGCTTTGTGAAATCTTTGTCTTGCCGTATCTGTTGTTTGTAATCCCTGTTGATACCATTCGGCATAATTGCCTTTTGTGCTCCAACCCGGGACTGCATATACACCCCAATGAATGAAGATGCCAAACTTTGCATCTTTGAACCATTGTGGTGTTGGGCGTTTATCAATCGATTCCCATGTTGGTTGATAGGTTTGTGCAGGTAAATAAAAGTAAAATAAAAGCAGGCAGATCGCAATCAGATTTTTCATATCAGCAGTCAGGGTTTTGTGTCTAAAAGTAAAGCTTTGAGATCATCATTCAATATAAAAATCAACGCAATCGTTTCCGGCATTGGCTTACCTTTGCGCCGAAAAATAAACTCATGGACTACCGGATAGAGAAAGACACAATGGGCGAAGTAAAGGTTCCTGCAGATGCTTATTATGGTGCACAAACCCAACGCAGCATTGATAATTTCAAAATAGCACAGGACATAAACAGGATGCCAAAAGAGATCACCAGGGCATTTGCTTATCTAAAAAAAGCGGCGGCACTGACAAATTTAGACGCCGGGATTTTATCAAAAGAAAAAGCAGACCTCATTGGAAAGGTTTGTGATGAGATCCTTGAAGGAAAGCTTGACGCCTGGTTTCCGTTGGTCGTTTGGCAAACCGGGAGCGGTACGCAGAGTAATATGAATGTAAACGAAGTGATCGCCTATCGCGGGCATGTATTGAATGGCGGTAAATTAAATGACAAAGAAAAATTCCTGCACCCTAATGATGATGTAAACAAATCGCAATCATCAAACGATACGTTTCCAACGGCAATGCATATTGCTGCTTATAAAATATTAATTGAAACAACCATCCCGGGGATTGAAAAGCTGAGAAACACACTCGCTGAAAAAAGCAAACAATTCATGAACGTGGTGAAGATCGGTCGTACGCACCTTATGGATGCCACCCCATTGACCCTTGGCCAGGAGTTCAGCGGCTATGTTTCCCAACTTGATCATGGATTAAAAGCAGTAAAAAATACACTGCCGCATTTGAGTGAACTGGCATTAGGTGGAACAGCGGTTGGCACTGGTATAAACACGCCTCCCAACTATTCCGAAAATGTTGCCGGGCATATTGCAAAACTTACGGGATTGCCATTTGTTACAGCTGAAAATAAATTCGAAGCATTAGCGTCGCATGATGGTATTGTAGAATCTCATGGCGCATTAAAAACTCTTGCCGTTAGTTTGATGAAGATCGCCAATGACATCCGCATGCTTGCATCAGGACCAAGAAGTGGTATTGGTGAACTATTCATACCCGACAATGAACCTGGTTCGTCTATAATGCCGGGAAAAGTAAACCCCACGCAATGCGAGGCGCTGACCATGATCGCTGCACAGGTTATGGGAAATGACGTAGCAATAAATATTGGCGGTGCCACGGGTCATTTTGAATTGAATGTTTTCAAACCGCTGATGATCTATAATTTTCTTCACAGCGCAAGACTGATCGGTGATGGCTGTGTATCGTTTAATGATAAATGTGCCGCGGGTATCGAACCCATCGAATCAAATATCAAGAAACATGTTGATAATAGCCTGATGCTGGTGACTGCATTGAATACAAAAATTGGCTATTACAAAGCCGCAGAAATTGCACAAAAAGCCCATAAAGAAGGAACAACATTAAAAGAAATGGCAGTGAAACTGGGTTATTTAACCCCGGAGCAGTTTGATGAGTGGGTAAAGCCTGAAAATATGGTTGGAAAACCTCAAGGCTAACCCCTCTCCATCTAAGCTGGCGAGGGGAAGCTTCGCCCGTGGGCCTTCTCAGCGAAGTAGAGGTGAATTGGCAATAGTGAATAGAATCGAAGAATTACTTTAAAAGGCGGGGTAAATTTCCCCGCCTTTTAAATAAAAATTACCTATGATTCGCACCATAAAATTTATAATTTAACGTTTCCAATATTCTATGAAACTCTTAATGAAAAAACCGTCAACTATGAAAACTCCCGGCCAACCGAATTTCTATTTTTCAGCATACCCACTCAAAGTGCTGAAACAGCAGGAACCCGAGAAAAAAACTTACCTGCATATTATTACCAGGCCAACGAATAAGAAGAAATATGCGGAAGGCCTAAAAGTTCTTCCGATGGTGAATCCTTATTCATCAAAAGATGAGGCAAGACTTTCTCAGAACATAAAGAAACACAGTCACAAGGATCATGTGGAAGAAAGGGATAGTGACTGGTTTGCAAGCTATGAATAAAACCCTGAGCCAATAAAAAGGAAGAGCCCCGACAGGATCGTCGGGGCTTTCTTATTTATAATTATTACTATTATTAAAAAACGACAAGTCGTCTTACATCCTGCTCGTAAACTATAGTACCCGCATTGTCGTACAGGTCCTGTTTGATAAGTCCCTTGTCTCTGGCAAAATAGGAATCAAAATATGCCGCAAGCACCCAGCTTGTTCCCACCAGTTGCTTTAATTCCTGTTTAACCTGGATGACATTTGTGAAATTAAGCGAGCCTACGGTATAACTTACGTTTTGCTGCACGATCGTGAACTCCCACCTCAGGGTCACGTTCGACGTCATACCACTCCCCGGATCGGTGAAGGGTCCGGTAAACTGGGCTGAGTTCCATGTGGCCCCTGCTGTTAAATTGTCTTTCAGGAATGTCCATTCCATCCAGTAAGGATCATCAAGTCCAACATAAGAACCCATATCGATCCACTCAAAATA
The DNA here is from genome assembly GCA_025929635.1 of Chitinophagaceae bacterium. Classification (GTDB taxonomy): domain Bacteria; phylum Bacteroidota; class Bacteroidia; order Chitinophagales; family Chitinophagaceae; genus VBAS01. The sequence continues at coordinate 12,429 of JAICPX010000033.1, read as the reverse complement.
GTCGCCACCAGATCTTCTATAATATCCGAAACTATCTACATCCACGCCATCATTATAGAAAAAGAGATTATAGGTATTACCATTAATTGTTTTGGTTGCTGGAATAACATAGATAAGCAGAGAATCTGCTGAAACGCCATCAAACTCATAGCTCCAATTGCTATTTGCTGTACGCGGGAAATAGTCAGGTACCGCAGTCGATGTAACTGTAACCTGGAAAGTACAAGTGCCTGTGCCTCCAGTTACAGTAAACGTAAATGGGCCGGCTGCAACAGGTGTTCCGCTGGCTGCGAGAGTGATCGTTTGAGCTCCTGTTGTGGTAAATGTTCCGGTACCGGTAAAAGTTATTCCATTCACGGCAGGTGCAGTAGTGACACTCCAGGTGCCGATCGTAGTTACATTAACATCAATGGTAACGGTATTCGCAGTCGATGAAAGCGCCGTACCTGCCACATAGGTACCAGTTGGGGTCGCACCGGTGCAGGAAACTGTAAATGCCGAGCTGCCTCCCCCGCCGCCGGCGGGCGCCGTCACTTCGATCGTGAATTCACAAAAGGTACCATTGTAGCGCACAATAAAAATATTGGAACCGGTGGCCAAAGGCTTACCCCCGCCAATTAGCCTAACCGTTTGTGTTCCTGTACTGGTAAAAGTTCCGGTTGCCTTAAAATAATAGCCGTTTACGGTATCTGTAGAGATTGTATAGGAACCAGCTGTATCAACCTGGACGGTCACATCCACATAATTTGTTGAATTGAGGGCAGTATCCTGATAATAACTTCCCGATATCACTGCGCCCAAACAATCGCCCGCAGCATCAGTGGCCAACGACCCCACCGAGGCAGTCGTGTTCCCACTTTCAAAGCTTACTTCCTTCTGGCAAGCCATGAAAATCAGTGATATTGCCATCAGCATAGCGGTGATCCTGGTTAATGTCTTCATGAGGTGAAATTTGAATTATGAAAATAAAGTTTTTTTGCCAATGTGTTGGTGAGACTTGTGTTGAACGGAATGGTTTACTGGACCTGCACTTTGTCACTTATATCAACGCTGGTTTCCATCGTAGCATATGTTTCCTCGGGTTTTTTCTTGCGAAAAAATCTTTTTTGGAACAAAAGCAGCGTTATAACCCCTACAGAAATTGACGCATCGGCAATATTGAAGATCGGGCTGAAGAACTCGAACTGCTCACCGCCCCAAAAAGGAAACCAATTTGGCAGCGTCGCGTTAAATATTGGGAAATAAAGCATGTCCACAACACAACCGTGCAAGAAAGAAGAATATCCATTGGTAGAAAGTGAGGCAATTCCTGTGTACTCCTGGTACCTCGCAAGCTCCGGCACATAAACATACCCTTTGTCGAAGATCATTCCGTAAAACATGCTATCAATAAGATTGCCCAATGCGCCGGCATAGATCAGTGAGGCACAAACAATAAACCCTCTGTGATAGTGTTGTTTTACAATTCTTCCCAAATACCATGTACCAAATATTACTGCAGCGAGCCGAAAAAGTGTCAATATTATTTTACCAGTTTCATTCCCGAATTTCCAACCCCAGGCCATGCCGGGGTTCTCTATAAAGTGTAAACGGAACCACGGTAAGATCGTGGTTGAGTCGCCGAAATGATAGTTTGTTTTGATATAGATCTTCAGCGCCTGGTCTGCAATTATTATCAGCAAAATGATGAAGATTACATACTTAAGTTTCACCAATATGGATTTAGTGGGCAAATATAAGCAGAATGAAGGAAGGGGGTGGGTCAAATAAGTGGTAAAATCGGGAGTCGTTAGTCTATAGTCGTTAGTCGTTAGTGAAGGGGCTTTGATTTCAAAATTAATATAGACTATAGACTAGCGACTAATAATTGATCACTCACTCTTCATAATACACTCTCTTCACTCTCTCTGAAATACCAGTCATGATCTCATAAGGGATTGTGCCTGCCCAATTGGCAAGATCCTGGATCGTGATCTCCTTGCCGAAAATGATCACTTCATCGCCTTGTTTTATCCCAGGTATCCCGGTTACATCGATCATCGTCATATCCATGCAGACTGTGCCAACCACAGGAGCCAGTTGCTTTTTTACACAAATTTTACCAACACCATTTCCCAGCCTTCGGCTAAAACCATCCGCATAACCAATACTGACTGTCGCTATCATCGAATCTTTTTCAATTACACCCTTCCGGTTGTAGCCAACGGTTTCACCTGCTTTTAAATGCCTGATCTGGGCAATTGTCGATTTCAATGTAGCTACGGGCTCCAAATCTAGTTGACCAGAAGCAGCACTGTCAACTCCATACAATCCAATCCCAAGTCTCACCATTTCAAGCTGCATATGAGGATGACGAAATATCGCTGCGGAGTTGGCAATATGTCGGAGAAAATGATACCCTAACTCCTTTTCGATCAACAGGCTTACCCGTGTGAATAGATCAAATTGCCGGTTTGAAAACTCATCCTGCATGGCATCTTCACTGGCAGCAAGATGTGTGAAAACTGACTGTATCCTGAATGAAGAACTATTCTTTAGCTCTTTACACAGATTCTCTATTTCGTTCGCGGCAAACCCTAACCGGTTCATACCAGTTTCAATTTCGATATGCACCGGGTAGTTTTTTATTCCTTCCCGTTTTAAAAAACCATCCAGCGATCTAAGCATGGTAAATGAAAAAATAACGGGTTCAAGCCGGTTAGCCAGGATTGCTTCTAATGTCCCTGGTTCGGCGTTCATTACCATAACTGGCAATGTAATGCCAGCTTTTCGCAACTCCATTCCTTCATCAGCATAAGCTACGCCGAGATAATCCACTTTATGATACTGTAATGTATTTGCGATCTCCGCTCCGCCGCTGCCATAGGCAAACGCTTTTACCATTACCATCATTTTGGTAGTTGGCTGCAGTAGTTTTTGATATTGCTGCAAGTTATGCGCAACGGCATTCAAATTTATTTCAAGCTCTGTTTGGTGAATTTTTAGCTCAAGCAACTGGATGATCTGCTCAAAACAAAAAACTCTTGCGCCTTTTACCAACACTGATTCATCTTTAAAATCGGAAAACCGGAACCTTGATACGAACTCTTCAGTAGAGGAATAGAATTCACTTTTGATGGAGTGACCGGTTGGAGCATTATCAAACTTCAGATAGTTGGAAATATTTAAACCGATCCCGACCACACGATCGATCTTATGTTGAGCAAGATCGGCAGCAATTCTTTCATATAACTCTTCATCATTCATGCCGGTTTGAAAAAAATCTGAGAGTATGACTGTTCTTTTGTCAACGCTGCTCATTTGATTCAGGAAATCGAGGGCAATATGCAAAGAGTTAAGATCCGCGCTATAGCTGTCGTTGATGATCGTGCAGTGATTGATCCCTTTTTTTAATTCCAGCCGCATGTTCACAGGCTGCAGCTGTTTCATTCGCTTAGCTATCACACTATCTTTTATACCTAAATGAAGCATTACACACCAGCAAGTGATTGCATTCTGTATCGATGCATCATCGGTGAAAGGTATCCTGATCGCAATGTCAGCATTTTTATATGCGGCAATTATTTCTGTGTCGGCCAGCGTCTTATTGATCTCGAGAATTTGCAGATCGGATTTGTTTATTTTACCCCATGTAAGAATTTTAAAGGGGTATTTGCCCATTTTGTGAAAAGCCAACTCATGTTTCAAAACGATCGCCTTATCGGCTACCCAATCATCACTGCAATAAATTACCAGCTCTGCATTCTCAAACAATTTTATTTTTTCTTTTACTTTCTGATCAGTACTGTCAAACCCTTCGCTATGGGCTTCCCCGATATTGGTAAGTATCCCGATGGTAGGCTTAATGATCTCATTTAGTTTATCCATTTCTCCCGGCTGCGAGATACCGGCTTCAAAAATTCCGAGTGTGTGCTGCCTGCTCATTTCCCATACACTTAAAGGCACGCCGATCTGGGAATTATAGCTCTTAGGACTGCGGACAATATTGAAATTCTCGTGTAACAATTGATAGAGCCATTCTTTTACGATCGTTTTTCCATTGCTTCCTGTAATACCGATCACAGTCATATCAAATTGCTTACGATGAAATGCCGCCAGCTGCTGCAAGGCCTTCAATCCGTCTTTTACGTATAACAAATTCGAACCAGGAAACTCTTCTTTTTTTATTTCTTCGCAAACGATAAAGTTTCGAACACCTTTTTTATATAATTCCGCAAGGAAGCTGTGTCCATTCCTTCTGGGGCCCTTCAAAGCAATAAACAAAGAAGTAGCGGGGTAAAAGATCTTCCTGCTATCAAAAAAGATGTAATCAACAGCATTGTCGGCAACGATCTCCGCATTGGCGCCAATTACTCTTGCAATATGACTGATAAAATAGCTCAAGGAAATAACATTGTGCACTATGATTCATCATCCGGTTTTGCCTCCGGGGGAATGCCCTTTTTCTGCATAAATATGGAATACCAGATCGATCCCGAAAGACAAACCAGAATTATGCCAAGGGAAATGAATACCTGGGTAGTTTTATCCAGCCATTGATTTATCCAATGTGCTGCGAGCATTTTTAAACCAATAAAGGCAAGGACGATAGCGATACCCTGCTGTAAGTAGTCAAATTTGGACACTGCAGTTCGCAACAAGAAAAATAATGAACGAAGTCCCAGCACGGCAAAAATATTTGACGTATAAATTACAAGTTGTGCATCATAACGGCGATGGGGTGAATTATCAACCAAACCCATGATAGCAGGTATCGAATCTACGGCAAATAACAGGTCGATAAACGCCAGCATGAGTATTACAACGAAAAGAATAGTATAACGTCTTTTTCCTTTCTCATCTCTTACAACATATTTGCCACCATGATCACCGGGAATCATGGGGATAAACCGTTTTATGAGCTTATAAGCTTTTGTATCATGGGGATCAAATTCATGATCGTCACTTGCCGTGAACATCTTGTAACCTGTATATACAAGAAATGCCCCGAAAACATACAATATCCAGTGAAACTTATTTACTAATGCCACCCCGACTGTAATAAAGATCACCCGCATGATGATCGCCATGAGAATTCCTATCAACAACGCTCTGCCATAATATTTTTCCGGCACTTTAAATGACGAAAAAATAAGAATGAAAACAAAAATATTATCAATGCTGAGACTCCACTCCATCAGGTAACCACTGATGTATTCCAGGGCTGTTTGCTGGCCACGTTCTATCCATACATAAACAAAGAATGCCAATGCAAGACTAACCCAGAAAAAAGTTTGCATCAATGCCTGCCTTATAGAGACTGTCTTATTCTTTTTGCTTAATAATCCAAGATCAAAAACAAGCGCCAGGATCAAAACACTTCCAAACACCAAATAAGTAACAAGTTCCTGTGTCATTATTCATTCTTAAGAAGGGCAAAGATAGCTGAAACAGAGGTGCGGGGCGGGATCAAACAGCGTACTTTCTTTTCCTTATCTGCTGATAGACCAATCCAAATAATATGACCAATAGAATGGGAGCAGCAATGTTGATTATTTGCCACATATTTTTCTTGTCCTTAGTCTTAACAGGATCTAGTAGCCGAAGTGTATAATCTTTTGCCCTTGTCAACAAAATATCCGAAGGATTTACAAGATACTCGATAGCGTTCAGGAAAAAATCTTTATTAGCAAAAGTGTGCCGTGTAAAATAATTGTAACCCATTGGCATCGGACCATCACGCATACTAACTGAGTTTATGGCAATATCCCCGTCTCCAACAACTATCATTTTTCCATCTATCAAAGATTGATGAAGAAAAGGTACGCCATAAGAAGCAAGGGTGTCAGCCACTGACCTGGAAACGCGACCGGTATATAACGATTGAAATTTACCTTCAAGCAGCACGGCTGCAGCAGTATCTTTTATGGTAAATAACTTTATATCCGGGGCGATCTGTAAGAATTCGTAATCAATTTTTGCCGGTGTATTCAGGATGCGTGCATTAGGGGATGACCTTAAAAGAAAGGTCTTTTTTATTCCCTGCGCTTTTACCGTATCAACCGTGCTGGGAAACATTGCCCTTACCCCATCAAGGTTTTTGCTTATTGCATGATTGGTTCCGCTTAATACGGGGAAGAACGGCCAATCAACCAGCCTTTGTTGAGGATTGTTGGGATTATTGCTCATTTGACCCAGCTGATCACACTCCATGTCCTGCAGCAAGTTCTGATTGATTCTCGCTCCATATTTAAAAAGGAGATCATCGATATTTAATCCCCTGTCAAATGCAACAAATCCAGCCGAGTTGTACAAACTGTCAAATTCAGCATACATTGGATCGATCATCCAAAACACTTTTCCTCCCCGCATTACGTATTGATCAATTTTTAATTTATCCGATTCTGAAAATGGAATGGTAGGTTTTAGAATCACCAGGGCATCAACCTGTGACGGAATAAATGCTATCTCCTTGACATTAATGGTGTCAGTATTGTAATTTTTCCGGAGGGTAAGAAATGCATCATTTATATTATACCCAAATGCCTCCCCGTTGCCCAATGCATATCCAACAATCGGTTTTTTATTTGAAGTTACTTTCTGAATCGCATGCATGAAGCTGTATTCCAGTGTAGCTTCAACATTATTATACAGGGCAGCCATTTGTTCCTTCTCCGTTCCAAAACCTTTTTGGCCCCGCAAAAGATCTACCCCAATTATAGTGTCACGGTGTTTTACCAAAGCTCCATGAATAAGTTTGCTGATGGCTAATTCATCACCGACTTTCTCCGGCGCTTTGAGCGTCATGGGATAGATACCGTAAAAATAAAAGAGCGAATCCTCCATTTGTTTCTGTAAAGAATCCGGAACACCCTCATAGGGATTCGTGAATTTGAATTGAAAATTTTTCTTTCCATACTCTTTACAATTCATCAGGAACTCGTTAATGGAATTTTCCAGTTTCCTGACCTCGGATGGCAGGTCCTTTTTATGAACAAAAACGTCGATCGTTACAGGTTCCGTCAAATTCCTTAATAGTTGCTTGGATGCGGTACTTAGCGTATATCTTTTTTCTTTTGTCAGATCAAGACGTGTATGAAAAGAGGAGGCAATAAAATTGACAGCAATAATAATGATCAATAGTAATAACCACCAGAGCTTAGAGGACCATATTTTATTTATTATACTTTTCATTTTCTGTCTCCCCTCTCCACTTTGTGGAGAGGGGTTGGGGGTGAGGTATTATCTCCTCAATAAGTTTCGGTTAGTAATTGCCAGAAATAATACAATGACACTTAAAAAATAAACCAGGTCCCTGGTATCCACTACTCCGCGACTGATGCTGCGATAATGAAAGTCGATACCGATCATTTCCAGGTAATAATCTGCATTGCCACTGAATGCAGGTAACAAGCTGATGGCGCTAAAGCCATAATAAAAAAGTGCACAGGCTGCGATGCTCAGGATAAAAGCAATGACCGCGTTATTGGTAAAGCTGCTTGAACAAATTCCCACGGCAGTAAAAACCGCGGCGAGAAACAATAACCCGATATAAGAACCGATCGTCGCGCCGGTGTCTAATCCTTCACCCGCCGAAAGTTTTTGAATAGTAAAATAATAAATAAGGGTGGGTAATAATGCGATGATCACCACGATCAGGCTGCCGAAATATTTACCAAAAACAATTTGCCAGCGGCTCAATGGTCTTGTTTGTAAGATTTCAAATGTGCCCGTCTTGAATTCCTCGGCAAAGCTGCGCATGGTTATGGCAGGGATCAGCAATAAAAAAACCCATGGGGCCAACTGAAAAAAACGATCAAGCGTCGCATATCCAAAATCGAGAATGTTATTGTCAAATACAAAAAGCATCAGCCCGTTTACCAAAAGGAAAACGATGATGGCGATATAACCCGTAAGACTGCTGAAAAATTGGCGTAGTTCTTTTTTACAAACGGACCACATAGGCTTGGATAGATTGTGCAAAATAAGGCAAACTAGTCATAAACGACGAATCATCTGCGTTTTATACACACAGGTTCACAAATTATATGGAAATATCCTGGAACTGCATCTTACGTGAAAACCAGCGATGAGAAAGACCTATGGTATATTGGTTGTTTCTTTTATTATCGCAACTATTACAACCAATGCCCAAACAGAACCACCGCCACCTCCTCCTCCAAAACCTGAGGAAGTAGTTACGTTTAAGCCGCCAGTAATTGTAAAGGAGGGAGAACTTAGACCACCTGTTATTACTGTCAGGGGAAAAATGGCTGATGAATTTTATCAAAGGAATCCAACTGTCTCAGAAATATCAAGACGGGCGAATATTATTACGATCACAAAGAGAGATGGAACAATTGAAAAGTATGACATGAGCAAAGAAGAAGGAGATAAAGATTTTACAGAGAAATATGGAAGATCACCGATTCCAGCTCCACCCCCACCGCCGGGAGTTATAAAACCGAAAGCACGAACATAGCCATAAAAAAACAAAAAAACCTCCGTGAATGTTCCGGAGGTTTTTAATTATGTATCCAGACCGCCTATACTGCAAAGCTTTCGCCACATCCACAGGTCCTGCTTGCATTAGGATTGCTGAAATAAAATCCTTTACCATTTAATCCGTCTGAAAAATCAAGAGTTGTATTAACCAGGTAAAGAAAGCTTTTCAGATCTGTAACAATTTTTACCCCGTTATCCTCAAATACCTGGTCCATTGGTTTGGGCTCATTATCGAAGTCAAGTTTATAGCTAAGACCCGAACAACCGCCGCCAACCACGCCGACGCGTAAAAAGTAAGATTGATCATTGGCAATTCCAGCATCGGTCATTAATTGCTTTACCTTGGCTTTTGCCTTATCACTTATATAAATAGTATTTTCTAATGCTACGCTCATCTTCAATTTGCAAATTTGCTAATGTGCAAATATGTAAATGCCAACCATTATACTTCTGGCACATTTGCAGACCGGCACATTGGCATATTAATGAACAACACTTTCATCAAATTTCAACTCTGGTAATCCGTTCTTTTTACGGTAATCATTTACCGCTGCCTTGATTGCATCTTCTGCCAACACCGAGCAGTGGATCTTTACAGGAGGCAGGTGAAGTTCTTCAACAATTTCCATGTTGTCGATCTTAACAGCTTCATCAACCGTTTTTCCTTTCAACCATTCGGTAGCCAAAGAAGAAGAAGCAATAGCAGAACCGCAACCAAAGGTTTTGAACTTGGCATCTTTGATCAGCCCATTCTCATCTACTTCGATTTGCAAACGCATTACGTCGCCACACTCAGGTGCACCAACGAGGCCAGTGCCTACATTTTGTTTGCTTTTGTCCAGCGTTCCCACATTTTTGGGGTTCTGGTAGTGGTCGATCACTTTATCTGAGTAAGCCATATTTAATCAATTTTAAATTTAAAATTTGAAATTAATGGTGAGCCCATTCTATGCTATTCATATCAATTCCCTCCTTGTACATTTCCCAAAGCGGGCTCATTTCTCTTAATTTATTCACTGTCTTTGTTACTGCTTCGATCGTATAATCGATCTGATCTTCCGTTGTAAATCTTCCCAAACCAAAACGAAGCGAACTATGTGCCAGATCATCCCCCAACCCGAGTGCTTTTAACACATAAGAGGGTTCGAGCGATGCGGATGTGCATGCCGAACCGGATGATACGGCAATATCTTTATTAAAACCCATCAGCAAGCCTTCTCCTTCCACATATTTAAATGAAATATTGGTCACATGCGGTAAACGATGTTGTGTGCTTCCATTGACATAAGCTTCTTCGATCTTCATCAATTCCGTTTCTAATTTATCCCGAAGGGCACTTAATCTTTTTGCTTCGCTTTCCATTTCATTCATTGATATCTCGCATGCTTTGCCAAAACCAACGATACCCGGTACATTCAATGTACCACTCCTCATTCCACGTTCATGTCCGCCGCCATCCATTTGCGCAGTTACCTTTACTCTTGGATTTTTTCTGCGAACATATAATGCGCCGACACCTTTTGGTCCATACATTTTGTGAGCCGTGAATGCCATTAAATCAATGCCATCTTTATTTACATCAACAGGGATTTTTCCCACTGCCTGTGTTGCATCAGAGAAAACAAGGATGCCTTTCTTCTTTGCTAATGCACTGATCTCTTTCATCGGCATTACGGTTCCAATCTCGTTGTTTGCATACATGATGGCAATAAGGACCGTCGTTGGCCTGATTGCCGCTTCCAACTCCTGCATATCTATTAAACCATCAGCATTCACTTTCAGATAGGTGACTTCCCCACCTTCTTTCTCAATATGCTTGCAGGTATCAAGAACCGCTTTGTGCTCGATGTTGCAGGTGATGATATGATTCCCCTTGCTTGCATACATTTCATACACCCCTTTTATCGCGAGGTTATCGGCTTCGGTAGCACCGGAAGTAAAAATGATCTCTTTCGGATCGGCTCCTATTAATTTGGCAACTTGTTCACGTGCATGATCAACTGCTTCTTCAGCCTGCCAACCAAAAGGATGGTTACGGCTTGCTGCATTACCAAAACTGTTGGTGAAATAAGGTATCATTGCTTCAACAACTCTTGGGTCGCAAGGTGTAGTAGCATTGTGATCCAGGTATATCGGAAATTTCAACATAGATGTCTTTTATATAAGTTTGTCAGAACTACAAAATTAGCCCGAAACGGCTGACTTCAAAAGGCTATTTTCCCGGCTAACCGCTAATTTTACCGAAATCGTAAGGTCTTCAAAACCATAAACTAAAAGCCATGCTAAAAGTCGAGCATATTGGTATCGCCGTAAGAACATTGGCAGATTCCGTGCCTTTGTTTGAAAAGCTGCTGAATAGTCAGTGTTATAAAACAGAAGTGGTGGAAAACGAAAGAGTAAACACTGCTTTCTTTAAGAAAGGGGACACAAAAATTGAATTGTTGGAAAGTACCGATGTAACCGGCGTTATTTCAAAATTCATCGAAAAGAAGGGCGAGGGTGTACACCATATTGCTTTTGAAGTAGAGAATATCGAATCTGAGATGGCAAGACTAATAAATGAGGGTTTTATTGTTTTAAATGATAAACCAAAACCCGGAGCGGATAATAAATTGGTTTGTTTTCTTCATCCAAAAAATACAAATGGGGTGTTGATTGAACTTTGCCAGACCATCAGGACTTCTTCGGAGGAAAATAAGTGATCATTTTTCGCTTTCGTTATCCGGAGTTTCTACACTATTCAGAATTCCCAACATTGCAACAGCCATCTGAGCCGCAATTTGAGAAGCGTCTTTTTTATTAAATGCTTTTCCTTCTGCAATTATACTTCCATCAACAACAGCCGCTATTGTAAACAGGCGCCGGCCATTTTCAACCTTTTCTTCGATCGTTTCAAACTCCAGCACCTTTCCGTTCTTATTGGCCCAACCGTAGAGTTTATTCTTATGATTTATTTCAAGCAGTTCAAGGTCATCAATGAACATGTGAGGAAAGATGATTCGTTCAGTAACCCATTTGGCAGTTTTTTTATACCCCCGATCCAAATAAATAGCACCCACCAGCGCTTCCAGCGTATTTCCGAAGATCTGGCTGATCTTTAAAGAACCGTCAGACTTGTTGTACAGCGTTATCTTTTTCAAACCCATGCGTAAAGCGATCTCGTTTAACTGCTGGCGGTTTACCATCTTGCTGCGCATTTCAGTGAGAAATCCCTCTTCACGATATGGGTAGCGCATAAATAGATAATCAGCGATCAATGCGCTAAGTACCGCATCGCCAAGATATTCAAGACGCTCATTGTTTTCGTCAGCATTTTCACGAACGGAACGATGTGTCAACGCCGTCTTGTATAGTGAGATATTATTCGGGCTGAATCCGAGTACGTTCTTTAATTGCTTCTTGAATGAAGCGCCTTTCTCTTCTCTGAAGAATTGCTTGAAGAAATCCACGCCTAAAAGCTACGAAAATTTCCAGCAAGTTAAAAAACGGACGATTTGAAATTACAAATTCCAAGATCCAGGCTCCAAACAAGTTCCAACTGTTTAAAATTCCAAATTGGCACGGAGTACCACATGGTTTTGATTTTTGACTTTTTATTTTAGTTTATTTGGGATTTGGATCTTAGAATTTGAAATCTTATCCCACGTATTTCTTAACGATCACACAAGCATTGTGGCCGCCGAATCCAAAGGTGTTGCTTAATGCTGCGTTTACTGTACGTTGTTGTGCTTTATGGAAAGTAAAATTCAAACGCGGATCCAGTTCGGGATCATCAGTAAAATGATTGATGGTTGGTGGCACAATATCATGCACCACGCTTTTGATACATGCAATTGCTTCAATAACACCTGCTGCACCAAGACAATGCCCTGTCATAGATTTTGTAGAACTGATATTTAGTTTATATGCATGATCGCCAAACACATCAACAATAGCTTTTACTTC
>JAICPX010000107.1 GCA_025929635.1 Chitinophagaceae bacterium | reverse complement strand
TTTCTACCTGTCAACAGATTTCAGGTACACGATCAGCAGCCAGCGATCAGCAGGATTCAATGCAAAAGTTCCGTTGTGGAATGCCTCTTTCAGTAAGCTATTCTTAAAATATAATCGGGGTGAACTTAAGCTTAGTGTATATGATCTTCTGAATGAGAACCAGGCAATAGTTCGTAATACAAATTCAAACTACATCGAAGACCAAAACAACCGGGTTCTTAAACGTTTCTTCCTTCTTGGGTTTACGTATAGCCTGAATAAAATGAGTGCCAATGCCGGTGGGCCGGGCAAAGGAAATGTAATCATAAGACGATAGGATATAATTTCTTAGCAAATAAGCCCATATTTATGTGAGCCTATTTGTTTTGATTTTTTTGCATTAACCCGGATTGGTTATTAAATTCACTTAAGAATAACCATTAACCCCACCACATGCGGAAGACTGCTTTTACCATCCTGGCCTTTCTATTTCTTTTTGGTAAATATTCCATATCTCAAAGTTCATCGCAACAGCAGGTAAAGGCTTTATTGCAAACAATAAAAGAAAAACATTATAGCCCGCGTGTAATTGATGATAATTTCTCCGGCGCTGTATTTGATAAAACCTTTGAAAGCCTTGATCCGGAAAAGATCTATTTCACAAAGGCTGATTTGTCCGGGTTGGCAATGTACAGGACCACTCTCGATGACGAGCTTAGCGGCAACGCATGGTCATTTCTGAATAAAATGATTCCGCTCTACCGTCAGCGACTTTTGCAGGCCGACACAATTATCACGGATATAACGTCAAAGCCATTTGATTTTTCAACCAATGAATATCTATCGATTGATTTGGATACAAGCCGGCCCTCAGCAGATAAAGAGAAAAAAGCAAAATGGCATCAAACACTAAAATATGAAACACTCGAAGGATTGGCGGATATCGCATCACTGCAACATAGTCAAACCGGGACCATAGATAAAAAGGCAGTGCTTGCAAAAGAAATGCAGGTAAGACTCATGATAAGATCAAGGCATCTTCGGCAGGTGAGGAGTGCCCTTCAGACAGCCGAAGGATTCGAGAATTATGTCCAGTCAGTTTACTTTGATGTCATCGCATCGTGTTTTGATCCGCATACTAATTATTTTCCCGAAACTGAAAAGCAAAACTTTGAATCCGGATTAAGCAAGGACGGATATCATTTCGGATTTGTGCTTGGAGAAAATGAAAAAGGTGAGGTTTCAATTCTCCATCTTGACCCGGGTGGACCTGCCTGGAAAACCGGCGAGCTAAATAAGGGAGACGTATTTCTGCAAATGAAATGGCAGGGTAAAGAGCCAATCGACCTGGTAGGGGCAGAAGCTTCTGAAATTTCATCCTTGCTTGATGCGTCGAACAATGAATTATTGGAGCTTACTGTAAAAAAGGCTAATGGACAGGTAAAGTCAGTCCAGTTGCGAAAAGAAAAAATGGACGCAGTTGGCGAGGATATTGTAAAAAGTTTTTTATTAAGTGGGACTAAAAAGATCGGTTATATTTCTTTGCCAGGTTTTTATACAGAATGGGAAAATGAAGGAGGGAGCAGTTGTGCGAATGATGTCGCCAAGGAAATTGTAAAACTAAAGAAAGAAAATATCCATGGACTGATACTTGATCTCCGGTTTAATGGAGGCGGTTCGCTTGGTGAAGCACTCGATCTTGCCGGAATTTTTATTGAGGAGGGTCCCCTCTGTCTCATAAAGCAAAAAGATGGCAAGATCGTAAGTCTTAAAGACCCTAACCGGGGAACCATATATGACGGGCCTCTACTTTTACTTGTCAATGGCCAAAGCGCCTCAGCGTCTGAGCTGGTAGCTGCATCATTACAGGATTATAACCGTGCATTGATTGCCGGGAGCGCAACATTTGGAAAAGCAACGGCACAACAGATCTTTCCATTACAATCGGGAACTTCAGTAATAACAAAGGAAAAAGGATATGCAAAGATCACTATGCAAAAACTGTATAGAGTGACCGGTAAAGCCACGCAAAGAAACGGGGTGATCCCGGATGTACCTATCCCCGATATTTTTGACAAATTAACCTACCGCGAAAAAGATTTGCCACATTCTTTGATGGATGATACTGTAAAAAGAAATGCTTATTATAAACCACTGGGTCAACTTCCTGTTTCACTTGTTAGCGTAAAAAGCGCCACCAGGCTAAATGCAGATAAGAATTTTATGCAAATAGTCTCCCTGCAAAAAATGATCGCAGAAGAAGCACAGCATACTCAACCCGTATCGCTGAAATGGGATGAAGTGGAAAAGGAATTAAAAACAGAGATAACAAATGGTTTTCAGCAGATCAAAGCCGGGGAAGCAATCGTGACAGCATATAAAGCAGAGAATCACGGTTATGATAAGAACAGGCTTGTTAATGACGAATTGTTTTCTCTCATTAATAAACATTGGGTCAAAAGACTGGAAAACGATATCTATATAGAAGAAGCGTACAGGATCCTTACCGATTTTATAACGATGACCAACACTAAAAACTGATTTATGAAAAAAGCATGTTATTATTTTATTGCAACACTGATCTTGCTTGGTTTGTTAAAACAAGGTATGAACGGGCAAGATCTTTCCAATGCCGGTTCATACATGTCATATATTAACGAAAAGGAAAGAGATGTAACAAAGAAATACCTGAACTATATCAGCGCCGCTTCGCACGGTAAAAGTCTGCGCAAAGTGGAAAAACTCAGAGAGCAGGTGCTTAACAGCATTTACGAAACACGGATAACGATTCAGGGAACTCCTGCTTTCGAGGGAGACAAAACGCTGAGAGACGCCTCAGTGGCTTACCTGATGCTTTGTTACCGTGTTTTTAATGAGGATTATAGCAAAATAGTGAATATGGAAGAAATAGCAGAACAGTCTTATGATGCAATGGAGGCTTATATGCTGGCGCAGAAAATGGCCAATGATAAATTGGATGAAGCTTCAATGAAAAGAAACACGGTGGGCAAAGAGTTTGCAAAGAAATTTAATGTTAACCTGATAGATGGATCAGATGTACTCAATGAGAAAATGAAAAAGTCATCAAAGGTTACTGAGTATTATAATGAGATCTATCTTATGTTTTTTAAATGTTACCGGCAGGAAATGTATTTGATAGATGCATTGAATAAAAATAATATTATTTCGATCGAGCAAACCAGGAACTCGTTATTTAAATATGCAAATGAAGGATTGGAAAAATTGGATACTATACCAGCGTTTGAATCCGATGCTTCTTTGAAAGCAGCTTGCCAGAGAGCGCTGCAATTTTATAAAAGTGAAGCCAATGAAAAAGTACCGGTGATGACAGAATATATCCTAAAACAGGAAAACTTTCAAAAGTTGCAAAAATCGTTCAATGGTAAGTCAGCTTCTCAACGAACACAGGTTGACATTGACAATTATAACAAAGCGGTAAACGAGATCAACCAGGCGGGAAAGGACTACAACAGTACAAATAACGAAACGAATAAGAAACGCTCAGATATGCTTGATAATTGGAACAATGTGGTAAAAAAGTATTGGGATAATCACATGCCTTATGCGAAAGGATAGTTCCCGGATCTTTCCCCTGCGAGCAACATCCTCATGATAAGATCATAAGCGCAGCAAACAGCCGTTACAAGGAAAAAGATGGCAAGATCAGCAAGCCGTTTTTTTGTTGGATGAAATCAGGCACCAGGGTCCTTCTTTTTAATAAGCCGAACAATTATACCGATCATTATTTTCCAAATGAATTAATCCAATACTTCATAGATAGTTACCGGCTGTGATCTATTTTTCAAAATAACTTCACCGACCTTGTTGCAGTTGAATGATTCTTTTACCTTCTCGTAGGAAGTTTCTGTAATGATGATCTGGTCTTCTTTAGCGATTGTTTGCAGGCGTTGAGCGACATTAACAGCATCACCGATCACCGTGTAATCAAGGCGTTTCAAATTAGCTGAACCAATATTACCGGAGATCATTTCTCCGCTATTAATTCCGATAGCAACCTTTGGTCTGAAGAAAATATTACCGGACTCATTTGGCAATTCATTCACTTTTTTTCTTACTGTAAGACAGGAATCAATCGCCCGATCCAAATGATAATCCCCGCGGAAAACTGCCATCACAGCATCACCCATGAATTTATCAATATACCCGTTTTGTGCAATGATCTCTTTAACCATTACATCAAAATAGTTATTCAACAGTTTTACGACAATATCAGGGGACTCATTTTCACTTATTGTAGTAAAACTGCAGATATCGATAAAGGCAACAGTAGCTTCAATGGTTTCATTGGCCGTTAGCGAATGCTCAAACTCACGACCGCCCATAAAATTCAGCACGGTTTCATCAACGTACATCTTCAATATATTGTTCTCCTTGATGGCCTTCATCGTTTCCCTCATTTGGCTTACATGACTGAGGGTCTTTTCCATCGTAACTTCAAGATCTTCAAAATTCACAGGTTTGGTAACAAAATCGAACGCGCCACGATTCATAGCAGTTCGGATATTATCCATATCGCCATAGGCAGAAACGATAACGGCTTTCAGCAAACTATGCTGCTCATTGATCTTTGAAAGCAGGGTTAAGCCATCCATCTCAGGCATGTTGATATCGCTGAGCACAATATCAATGTCACTATTTTTTTCTATTTGCTCCAATGCCTGTTTGCCATTGCAAGCAAAAACAAATTCGTATTTGTGCTCGCGGATCTTCTGCCTGAACTTTTGTTTGATCAATACTTCCAGGTCCATTTCATCATCTACGACTAATATTTTTGCCATTACTGGATCGCTTTTAATTTTTCCTTTAGCAAACTGAACTCAAGCGGCTTAGTGAGAAAGGCATCGGCACCTAATTTCATGGCAGTATTATAATTGTCTGCATCGCCATAGGCGGTGATCATCATCACTACCGGCGGTGGTTCGTGGTGTTTCTCTTTTATGTGTCGGAGTAATTCAAGACCGCTCATGCCGGGCATGTTAATATCTGAAAGTATCAGTACTGCCTCGTGGAGCTCATTCAAATATTGCAATGCTTCTTCACCTGAGTAAGCAAATGCAAACTCCATTTCCTTGTTCCTGATCTCCCTTCTGAATCTTTGTTCGAAGAGAACCTGGACATCTTTTTCGTCGTCGACTACTAGAATTTTCATTCGTTGAATATATGATTTATACTGGTAAAATAATGCTGAAACATGTGTATTCTCCCTCCCTTGTGTCCACTTTTATTTCCCCGCCATGGCTCTTGGTTACAATGTCATAACTCAATGATAATCCTAGTCCCGTTCCCTGTCCTGTTGGTTTGGTGGTAAAGAACGGCTGAAAGATCTTATCCAAAGCTTTTTGCGGAATACCGATACCATTATCTTTAACTATGATCTCTACTTTATTACCTGTTTTTTTTGTGGTTACTGTTACAGTAGGCTCATATCCATTTAGGTTCAATTTCTTTTTTTCATTTACTGCATAAAAGGCATTGGTAATCAAATTCAGAACAACCCTGCCGATATCCTGGGAAATGATTTTTACAAGGCCAATGCTTTCGTCAAAATCAGTTTTCATCGCAGAATTGAATATTTTATCTTTTGCACGCATACCATGATAAGCCAGTCTTAAATACTCATCAGCCAAAGCGTTGATATCGGTTGGCTCTTTCTTGCCGGTGCTGGTCCTGCTATGTTGCAGCATGCTTTTTACAATCCCATCAGCTCTTTTGCCATGAACGGTTATTTTTTCCAAACTCATCTTGATCTCGTTTGCAATGGCCTGTGCATCCTCCATGTTACCCTTTTTTAACTCTTCTGTCATTTCATCGATAAGTTCACTGCTTACTTCGGAAAAGTTATTTACAAAATTCAGCGGATTTTGGATTTCATGAGCAATACCTGCTGTCAACTCACCGAGCGATGCCATCTTTTCAGATTGGATCAATTGCTGCTGGGTAGCTTTCAATTCTTCCAGGGATTTATGCAACGCATCGTTCGTTTCCTGAACAGCCTTTCTTTTCAGCTCAAGCTCCTGGATCGTTTCTTCTAATAAAATTGCCGTAGTTTTTTTTACTTTTTCAGTGCGGTCCAGTTTGAATTCCGTAACTGTAATGGTTTTATCAACCTCCTTTATCCAATCTGCAACTGATTTTTTTTGTTCAGCGGATAGGGCTTCACTTTCTTCTACGAGCTTTAATATATTTTGCAAATTTTGATTCATCTATATTTCTTTTAACGCCACTACACAGGTAGTCAGGTTATGCATTTCAAGATTCCCACCTGTGGCCCTCGCCAGCTCTGCATTGCTGAACATGCCAACCATAGGCACATTCCACACCCTTTTCACGCCTTCGATTTCCTGGTTCATCAGCGGACCTAAAGACATGATCCTGCCGGCACAACTGAACACTACAAGTGCATCTGCTTCCGGCATTGCGGTAGTTTTTAAGTCTTCGGCTCCCTTGATCACTTTTTCCATAACATCCCAATCGGGTGGAAGCGAAAATCTTACTTTAGATCCCTGTGGCACAGAACCACTGCAATAGAATGAATGATCACTCCAGTCTACAACAAGACCCGGCCGCATCACCGGGTCCCCAACTTCTCTCTGTAATTGCAATGGCAAATTAGCAGCTACTTCCAACAATAAATTTTCATTTTCCGGTGAAACATTTTCCAGTCCTCCGTACTTTGTTGTAAGGTCAAGCACGGGAACATTGTCTACGGTGTACACGTGATTGCCTTCGCTTTTGGTAACTATCTTGTCCGTACCTACTGCTTTCCAACCGCAGGTGGCTCTGCCCCTTATTTTTATTTTGTCTTCATCCAAAACCAAAGCTAACATGCCCTGGCTGCTTTCGTAGTTATTGGTAAAAACAAATTGTTCTTTGAAGGCATAATCGTCACCTGCCATGCCTCCAAAAACATTTACGTCTTTCCCAATTTCATCTTCAAAACCAAATAATAGTTGTTCGGCATCTGTTTCCAGGTGTGTGCCGGATATCAGGAAGGCAGGATGCTTAAAAAGTTGATTTGCCTTTATCGCTATTGTTCTTGCCACTTCCCGATAATTTCTTTTTGGATATTCACCATATAATATTGAAAAATGATCGGGGTTCATGTCCATCAGGAGAATAGCAACAGAAAGTTTTTCCGGATTTTCATCAGTAAACTCGCCGTTCGTTGTGGCTCCAAAGATCTTAATTCCTGCATCGTCGAGTATTTTAACAACGGCGTTTCTGTCCTGGCTTACTGATAAGAAAACAACAGCAAGAGTTGGTTTAAACTCATCACTAATGCTTTGTTGCAAAGCCGCCTGAATCTCTGCAGGTGATTTTCCTTTTATTGATTTTGCTTTCATGTGTTCTAAAAATTTATTTTTCTTTCAATGCGACCACGCAGCAGGTGTTGTTGTGAAATTCATGTTTACCTCTTTTTGATTTTCCAAATTCACCATAGCAGAAAAATCCGATAAAGGGACTGTTCCATACATTCCGTACTCTTTCTATTTCTTCACTTGTCATTACACCAAATGAAAGATACCTGCTGATACACGAAAACATAATAATGGCATCAGCTTCATTTTGTTTTTCTTTTTTCAATTCGGCACACTCGTTTACCACGGTGTCGATCACGTCAAAGTCCGGCGGTAAAGAGAAACGGATTTTTGCTCCTTGCGGCACATTACCGGCGCAAATCAAAGAATGATCTGCCTTATTACCAAACATGGCTGTTCGCATTACAGGAGGCGCGTCTTCTCTTTCCAGTTGCAATGGATAATAAGCACCAATATTGGTGACCACATCTTTGTCAGGGTCCAGGTCAATACTTAACCCGAGATATTTTATCACCAGGTCTAAAGCAGGCTGATCATCAATCGTATAGACAATATTGCCGATGCTTTTAGTAACGGTTTTTGTAATACCGATCGGTTTCCAACCGCAGGTTGCAATACCCTCAATATGAATTTTATCTTCATCAATAATTAAGGCCACTATACCCATTGTACTTTTTTTACCGTGAGTAAATACAATCGGTTCACGCAACTTTAGATCGTCACCGGCCATACCACCAAAAACAGTGGCTTCGCGATCACAACCTTCTTCAATTCCACTTATAATTTCTTCGCCATCCGTATGCAACCAGCCGGATGCAATAATGAAAGCACAATTGGAAAAAGTTTTCTTCCCTTCCTCTCCTAATTGCCTTGCAATTTCATGAGTAGAACGTTCACCTTTTTCAAAAAAAGCCACTTTGAAATAGTCAGGATTTATATCAAGCAGCATCACGGCTATGGTTCCTTCATTTATTTCGCTGCTGATGAACTCACCTGAAGTGGTAGAACCAAAAACACTGATGCCTTTTTTGTGAAGTACGGAAGAAATCGTCAGTGGGTCCTGGGTGATGGATGAAAACACGATCGCCAATGTTGGTTTGAAATCATCGGAATAACACTCCTTTACACGTGATTCAACATCAGTAGTTGATTTGGCAATAAATGTTTTTGCTTTCATGTGTTAATTATTCAACAGCTCCAAAAAGTATAGTTACTCCACCCGTCGCAAAATTGGCTAAATCGGCAGCCATTGCTTTTCCTTCAGGAGAATTCAATGCCTGCTGCATTTCAGCGGGGCCCGCAAAGTAAATCTCCGCCATCCGGTAGTAAGATGCTGCTGAGCCATCAGGATTAGGTAAAAATTTCGTGTATTCCGATTTAATTATGCCTTTCGTTTTTCCAACTAAAGGCAAATGCGTTTCAGCATAATATTTTTCAAATGCATTGGCATCGTTGGGATGGCCATAAAGCACTGTTCCTTTGATCATATGGTTCGTTTTTTATTTTTCTTTTAATGCTACCCAACAACAGGTGGTAGAATGAAACTCCGGTCTGTCTTTCTTGCCCTTTCCAAATTCGCCATAAGTGAAAAACCCGGCCATCGGAGCTTTCCATATCTCATGTAAACCATCATTTTCAGAATTGGTCAGGGGACCTAATGCATTTAACCTGCCGGCACAGGAAAATATCAGCAACGCTTCCGCCTCAAACCGGTTAGTGTTTCTCAATTGATCTGCATCCGCTAAAACATTTTCAACAATATCAAAATCCGGCGGCATGGAGAACTGGAGCTTTGTCCCCTGAGGAATAGGAAAATCAAATTTTATCGCATTCCTTTCTTTATCTATCATCATTGGTGTTCGCATAACCGGGTCTGCGCTATCGATCACCTGGAAAGGATAAAATAACCCAATGTCTTCATACAGTGTTTTGAGCTCCTCATCAGTTTTTGATTGTTTACCCAGGTACTTCAGGTACATTTCCGGCGCAGGTTGTCCGTCTATTGTATAAACCCAATCATCCTCGCTTTTTGTAACTGTTTTTATGGTTCCTACCGCCTGCCAGCCGGAAATGGCATTGCCAAGCAAACCCATTTTTTCTTCATCCAGCACCAGTGCAACTGCACCCATATCGGTATGATTATGGTTGGTAAAAACATAGGAACCGGTAAAACTGTAATCATCCCCGGCCATGCCGCCATAAATATTAACCTTTCCTCCAAATTCTTTCGAAAGATTATTTATTAATTCTTCCCCGTTAAAAACAATGCCTTCTTTTGACATTCCTGTACTTAAAAGAATAAAAGCCGGGGTATTGAATTTTTGCAACGCATTATGAGCTAATTTCTTTGCGACCTCAGCAAGGTCCCTGTTGCCGACGTCCCGGAAAAAAATGGAATAAGCATCCCGGTGCAGATCTAATAACAAGATCACGATTGAGCCCTGGTCCTGGTACCCGTTAATAAATTCTCCGCAAGAAGTAGCACCGGCCACATCAATCCCTTTATCAGAAAGGATCTTACAGACCGCATTTCTATCTTGTTTAATTGAAATAAAGACAATAGCAAGGGTCGGCTTAAAATCATAAGTCATACTTTGTTCTAATGCCGAACTAACCTCTTCAACTGATCTGCCTTTAATTGATTTTGCTTTCATTTGTGATTAAATGTAAAACCTATTTTTCTTTTAATGCTGCCCAGCTCACAGTTGTTCCATGAAACTCCAGTTTGCCATTAGCCACACGGCCAAATTCTCCAAGCGAGAAAAAACCTATCATTGGCGAGTTCCAGGTTCCGGCAAGTCCTTTAACTTCTGCAGAAGACATAGGGCCTAGAGATGCCAACCTGCCAATGCAAGAAAAAATTATAATTGCATCCGCTTCCGGCATTTCATTTTCTTTTATTTCTGAAGCGCTTTTAATTACGCTATCAATAACATCAAAATCCGGCGGCATTGAAAAACGAAATAGCGAACCCTGGGGAACTTCTTCTGCCAGCATCACTGAATTATCTTCTGTGTTAGCAAACAGGATTGGAAGCATTAAAGGGCTTCCATCATTTCTATGAAGCTGCAAAGGATAGATCAGGTTTAGTTTTACAATTCCCTCTTTTTTTTCATCATCGATAATATCATCACCCAGGAATTTTTTTACAACATCAAATGCAGGCTGATCATCTATGGTATGGATCCATTCACCTGTTGATCTCGTAATTTTTTTCTCCGTTCCGGCCGGTTTCCATCCGGATGCCGCTATTCCTTTAAGCGCCACTTTATCCTGGTCAATGATAAGGCATATCAATCCATTATCACTTGATTCTTCATTGGTGAAAACGTTACCCTGGAAGCTTGCGGCGTCACCAGCTTTGCCACCGACAATCGGAAAATATGCTCCTGCTTTTTCAACCATTCCTTTAATGATCTGGTCACCCGGGACTTTATAATCAGCGGAAGAAATAATAAATGCAGGATTGTTAAATGACTTTATACCAAATTCTCCCACCTGGCGCCCCGCCTCATAACCATTTCCGGATTCAAAGGTTGCTAAAACAATTTTGAAGTAACGGGGGTTTATGTCCAATAATAAAACAGCGATTCCAACAGTTTCAGCGCTTTCTTCGGTAAACTCGGCCATGGTGGTGGCTCCGAAAATGGCAATATCTTTTTCATTCAACAATGCCGTGACTGCCGGTATTTCTTCCGGCACCGAAAGAAAAACAATTGCCAATGCAGGTTTATAGCCACTGGCCAAAAGTGATTCCAGTGCCACATTGATTTCTGCGGTCGTTTTTCCTTTTATTGAATTTGCTTTCATAAACTATTATTCCCCTTTTTCAATTCCTTCTGAAGATATTCGTCCCAACTGGCCCGGATAGTTTGGTGGTGT
>JAICPX010000226.1 GCA_025929635.1 Chitinophagaceae bacterium | reverse complement strand
TAGTGTTTTTATACTTATCGCCGGTTGTAAAACCGCTTCTAAACTTTATGATAAAGGAAACTATTATGAGGCAGTGCAGCTGGCCGTAAAAAAGTTGCAGAAAAAACCTGACAATGAAATGCGTTCATTGCTGCAAAGTGCTTATCACTACGCAGTAAATGATCATGAAAACCGCATTCGCCAGTTGAGCGACAATTCAAATGAATTAAAATGGGAATGGATCTACAATGAGTATTCTTCATTGCAAAGATTGTATGAAGCGATCCATCGCTCTCCCGAAGCCTTATCAATCGTAAATCCTGTTGATTACTCGTCCTATTTGCATACTTACGCCGATAAAGCAGCTGATGTAAGATTTGATCGAGGCATGGCATGGATGGACAAAGGCGATAAGTTAAGTTTCAGGAATGCGTACCACGAGTTCAATGCAGCGCTTCAATACAGACCTGGTGACCTGGCGATCATCGACAGTAAGAATGAGGCCTATGAAATGGCGGTGATCAATGTGGTAGTGATGCCGATGGATAATTATCGTTATCGCTTTAGTTCGTATAACGATCATGAATTAAGGAATCTGGAAAATGATCTCTTAAGCCAGTTAAAGTATAATACAGGCAATCATTTTGTAAGATTCTACAGTTCATGGGAGGCAAACAGCAGGAACATTCAGGCCGATCAATTTATTGATTTCCGATTCAGCAATTTTGATATCGGAAGGGCCAGGGATGATAGGCATACAAGGGAAGTATCAAAAGATGTTGTCGTAAAGGAAACAGTTTATCGTCCTGATTCCATAGTAAAAGAATATAAAAAGGTGTTTGCAAAGATCACTACAATAAAAAGAACCATGATCTCAGAGGGCAATCTTCAGGTGAGCGTTCGTGATATTAATGGTCGTTGGTTATGGAGTGACAACATGCGCAGTCACCATAACTGGATTACCGAGTTTTCAACTTTTACAGGTGATGAAAGAGCATTGAGTGAACCTGACAAACAGTTAGTGAATCGCCGGCAGGAATATCCGCCGCATGACGATGAAATTATCCGCTACCTTATTAACGGGATAAATGGTCAAATGACCGGCAGGGTAAGGAATTATTTCAGTCATTTATAGGGTTTCGATATAGGTTTCAATTTGAGCCCACGGTTTAAACCGTGGGCTTCGTTCAATATGGCTTCGGTTATTTTCATTTTTGTTTTCATCTTTGCCGGGATGAAGTTCACTTATAAAAGGATCTGGAAATGGCTTAAGATCATCACCGTAATTTATATTCTTGGTGGCGTTGCGCTTTATTTTTTACAAGACTATCTCCTTTTTCATCCTGTAACGCTAAAGAAAGATCACAATTATGACTTCCCCGAAAAACACAAGGACATCAATATCCTGATCAACGAGCGGTCCAATTTGAATATAGTCCAGTTTTTTTCGACTGACACCGTAACCAGAGGCGTTGTTCTTTACTTTCATGGGAACAAGAAAAATATTTCATGGTACGCAAAGTATCCACCCTATTTTACCAGGCATGGCTATGAAGTTTGGATGATCGATTATCCCGGTTTTGGAAAGAGTACAGGTAAATTCACAGAAAGGAATTTATATAACTGGGCTGACTACCTGTACAATTTTGCAGGCAAAAGATTTAGCAGTGATAGCATCATTATCTATGGAAAGAGCATGGGGACGGGAATTGCAGCACACCTTGCATCGATCAAGCCCTGTAAAAGACTGATTCTTGAAACGCCATATTATGATTTTCCATCTTTGATCAGGCAATATTTCCCATTTTATCCCGTCGATTGGTTGTTACATTATAAAATGCCTACCAACCTATATATCCAAACGGTCGAAGCGCCGATCACAATTTTTCATGGTACAGGCGATAGGGTGATCCGGTACCGCAATGCGAAAAGATTAAAAAAATTTTTAAAACCCGGAGATGAGTTTGTAACGATAAAAGATGGGGGGCATAATGATCTGTATAAATTCAATGAGACCAAAGGCAAATTAGATTCTCTTTTAAGCAATTGATTATTCCTCCAGCACCACTTTATTCTTTCCTACTTTCAACTTATAACCAACCCCGATCTTTAATGCGTAATTTCTTATATCATGGCTTACGGGAAAATCAAAACAGACCGGGTACTCATACTCAGCAACAGCATCCCGGATGATCTCGAGCACAGTTTGCCCAAACGGCCTCTCCGTATCCTTCATTTCAGTAAATCCGCCAACGACCAACCCGGCCAGCTTATCAAGCTTGCGGCTTCGTTTTAACTGGTACATCATCCGGTCAATATTATATAAATATTCTCCAACATCCTCGATAAAAAGGATCCGGCCCCTGGTTTTCAGATCAGAAGCTGTGCCTGCCAAATGGGCAAGCAAAGACAGGTTACCTCCCACCAACTCTCCAATAGCTTCTCCCTTCCGGTTGAATTCATGCGGCTGGACCTGGTACCTGATCTTCTTGCCTTCCAGGGCATTTCGCAATGACCTGACAAATTCGTTATGATATCCGTCCTCATTAAATGCATTTGCCATCGGTGCATGAAGGGTTGAGATATAATAGTTGCGATAAATATGAGAATGTAGAATCGTAATATCGCTAAAACCAATGATCCATTTTGGATTTTGCCTGAATTTTTTAAAATCGATCTCGTCGATGATCCGGCTAAGTCCATAGCCTCCTCTTGCACATAAGATAGCTTTCAAGCTTTCATCATCAAGCATCTGTTGAAGATCTTCGCGCCGCTGTTCGTCTGTTCCGGAGAAATAGTGATATTGCCGGCCAATGCTATTACCCACTTTTGTTGTAAATCCCCAATTCTCATTTAACACACGAATACATTCCGAAACTTTTTCAACTGGCATATAGCCTGCGGGGCAAACCAATCCGATCGTATCGCCTTTCTTTAAATAGGGAGGTGTTTTAATCATCTGTTTATAATTTTCTTCTTTTTTCTTCAGCAAGTATCAGGTCCATATATCTTTTACTTACATATTTTTCCGTTACATTTTCCATTTTAAATGTGGGATCAGGCATATACCAGAGATATTTTAAAAAAATCTTTTTTAAGGAAGAATCTTTAAAATCATACCCATTTCTTGCATAGTCTAAATTCTTAAACAGTCGCAATTCTCTTTCTGAAAATGATCTGATGATTGCTTCAGTGGAGTCGGGATCCTGGAGCTCATTGAATCTATGAAAATCATTTTCTATGCCCCTATCGCACCACCAGTTTATCTCGTTGTAAAGTTGAGGTATGACAATTTGAATATCGTATTGTGGTCTGAAGTTTTTTGCCTTTAGCTGTAAATAACCGTTTTTAATAAACGCAGCGGCAATGTTGTGAGCAGGATCGTCAGGATCATCGTATGCATCATAGCGGGGAGTCTTTCCCAATCTGCCGACACCAATAATCTGCCAATCTGCTCTTATATCCCTATCCGAAAACCGGAAAGGCACTCCAAAAACACGATCATTCTCCATATTGATATTGAGCTCAAAATCCTCGATTGCGCCACCCGCCCATGTTGTGCCGGTTGTTAATCTATAAGCATATTCATAAATTCTTTCGACTGAAATACCGGCCCGATAGGCATAACTGTGCCTGATAATAGTCAGCCCTTTCTTGAATTTTACATTGAAGTAATAGATAAAATCATCACCATCGGCTATCTCTTCCGGGAGCTTAAAACCTGTCCCCTCCATTCTTGCAATTTTATAGGCAAGTAATTGATCATTTACCTGGACAAAAAAATCTTTCACTTGCGGATGGGACTCTTCCTCTTCCGTCACATCCCCTGAGGCAGGTGGTGTTACGAAACCGACAATTAATTCTTTTTCATTACCTGGATTAAAAAATTCAAAATAAATATTCACCCTCATAAACCCACCTTCCGAACTGAGACTTAATATTTCTTTTTTAAGGCGGATTACAGTTTCTTTTAATGGGATCAGCGTATTACCAACCGCATAAAAGGCACCATCGTTGGCAAACGAAGACTGAGTGAAAGAGAGCAGCAAAAAGACTAATAGCTTTTTCATTTTAAATTTCGGTTAGCGAAACTTTTGAGTCGTTTACAGCTAATTTATGTCTCACTCCGCATTTTAATGCATAATTATTTCTTTGATGCCCTACAGGAAAATCAAAACACACCGGGTAATTGTATGCTTTGATTTTTTCAAGCACCACATCCTGCAATGTCTTTCCAAAATCATCAGCTTCTTCATCCATTTTGATCTTAAACCCACCAATGATCAGTCCTTTTAATTGAGATAGTTTTCCTGTACGTTTTAAATTCCAGAACATACGATCGACACTGTACATGTACTCGCCTGTATCTTCTACAAATAAGATCTTCCCTGCAGTATTGATATCGGATTTTGTGCCGGCCAGGCTTTCCAGTGTTTTCAAATTGCCACCAATCAGAATACCTTCGGCTATTCCCAATTTATTTTGCGCATTCACATCCGTGAAGTATTTCATTTTAACACCACTCAGTGCCAGTTGAATGGATTCGATCGTTTCAATTTGGATGGGTTCTGCCGTACTCCAATCATCCGGAAAGCTGTTACACATCTTGGAATGAATGGATGCAATACCGTGATTCTTATTTAAATGTGAATGAAAGATGGTGACATCGCTAAAGCCTATGATCCATTTTGGTTTCGCTTTGAATCTTTCCCAATTCAACCTGTCGATGATCCGGATCGCGCCATACCCGCCTCTTGCACACATAATGGCTTTTATTCCCGGATCGTCTATCAACCGTTGAAAATCCCTGGCTCTTTCCTCGTCAGTGCCGCCAAAAGTGAAATCCTTTTTATCAATAGTATCACCAATCATTGTCTTATAGCCCCAGCTTTCGATCTTTTTCACCGCCGATTGAATTTCCTGCTGAGTTATATAGCCCGCGGGAGCAGTAATGCCGATAAGATCGCCGCTCCTTAATGCGGGAGGTGAAATAAAGTCCGGTTCCTCAACTTTCGGAAGTGTTCGTAAAAAAGGCAAATAAGAAGCGGTGAAAGCAGCCGCCGATGCCTGAATAAAACTCTTTCGCTTCATGCTTTAAAGTTATCGGAAAAAGCGGTTTGTGGCATTAGCTATGGAATTGACACTAATAGGCGAGGGAAAGACAGCCCAATGGATAAACCCTGATTTATTTTTTGAGCAAGCAACCGACATTAACAGAATTTCATCTCAGCATATCCTGAAATATTGTACTTTCGTCGCCCAAAAATTTGGGCCTCATGACTAAAATCTTGCAAATGAATAAAATGAAATTCTGGTTACTTGCTTTAGCAGTAATCGCCACCTCTTCAACCCCTGCACAAACAGCTGATGAAGTTATCAATAAGCACATTGAAGCCATTGGTGGAAAAGAAAAACTCAGCCAGGTAAAATCAATTTACATGGAAAATTCAGTGGATGTAATGGGAAGCACCGCACCTCAGAAAGAATACCTTGTTGAGGGAAAAGCTTACAAAGCTGAAGTGGAATTTAACGGAGCCAACATTATTAGCTGTTTCACTGATAAAAGTGGCTGGACAATCAACCCCATGATGGGAGCAACAGATGCACAGGCGATGCCGGATGAATTGTATAAAGCCGGAAAATCACAGATATACTTTGGCGGCGGTCTATTTAACTATGCAGCGAAAGGCTATAAAGCCGAACTGGTAGGAAAGGAGAGTGATGCTTTTAAGATTAAACTAAGCGATGGCGGCAGTGAAACATTCTACTTTATTGATTCAAAAACCTATTTACTTTCCAAGAGTGTTATTAAAAGTGAAATGATGGGTCAATCAGTTGATGTCACTACCACCTATTCTGATCATAAGAAAACTGATTTTGGCGTTACACTGGCCTATGCAAAAAATATTGACATGGGTATGTTCCAGCTTTCTCAAAAAATTAATAAAGCAGAGATCAACAAAGAGATCGATATGAAGATCTTCGATATGCCGAAATAATGCTTTTCAGAACAAATTGACAACGGATGCCCTGGTATCCGTTTTTTTATTTTCCAAATAAAGTCATTCGTCGTCACATTTTGCCCGTTCAACAATTTTATACCCGCAAACCACAGGGCAATGAAGTAGTTTACGTCTATAAAACAGGAACTTGCAAAAAACAATTTTATGGAAAGGAAAAAATTTCTGAAAAACAGTTTTTTGGGTATCACAACGGTACTTACCGGCGCATCACTGAGTGGTGATAATAAAAAGAGAAATAATCCCGGTGTTGATGATTGCAGTGTCAGTCCGGGAGAAACGAAAGGTCCTTTTCCCACAAAAACTCCGGCGGAAATGGTAAAATCAAATATAACGTCAGACCGAAAGGGTATTGCATTACTTATCAACCTCACGGTTATCGATAAAACGAATAATTGCAAACCGGTGCCAGGTGCACCTGTTGATATCTGGCATTGTGATAAAGATGGTAACTACTCGGAATATGGCAATCATCCAATGCAAAAAAACGATCTTACATCTGCACATTTTTTAAGAGGAAGACAAACGACCGATGAACATGGCCGAGTTTCATTTCTATCCATTTACCCTGGTTGGTATAACGGCCGCGCACCCCATATTCATTTAGAAATTTTTGATAAGAACGGAAGATCACTGCTTGTCACACAGGTTGCTTTTCCTGAAGAGGTATCAAGAAAAGTTTACTCGTCAACATTCTACTCGTCCCGTGGCCAGGCAGACACGCCCAATGACCGGGATAATGTTTTTGCCGATAGTTTGTCTGAGCAAATGGGGACAATTACCGGCAACATGACTGACGGCTTTACCCTTTCAAGTACAATCGTGGTAAGATCATAAGTTATTTTTCATTCAGATATTGACTAAATTTCCGGTGAAAACCTGTTCGTGGAATCACTGCAAAAAGCTATTACTTTAATCTCACCGCTTTCTGAAGAAAGCAGCAGGGCGTTTATAGACAGCTGGAAATACTGGAAAACATTAAAAGATTTTTTCCTGCTAAGAGAAAATACAGTTTCCGATTATATTTATTTTATAGAAAAAGGTGTTGCCCGAATCTATTATTATAAGAATAACAAAGAAATAACTGAATGGTTAGCACTGGACGAACAGTTCTTCCTCTCCATCACAAGTTTTTTTCAGCGTACACCAAGTCATTTGATCATTCAAACAATTGAGCCTTCCGAAGTGTACGGTATCCATCATGATGATTTTATGCGCCTGGCGGATAAGTATCATGACGTGGAAAGACTATTAAGGAAAATGGT
>JAICPX010000160.1 GCA_025929635.1 Chitinophagaceae bacterium | reverse complement strand
GGAGAGCCTGCCAATAAAAAGAAATTTTGGAGAATGGGGAAGCGTGTGTTGGTAGGGTAGCGCCTGTTTAATTTCAGGCAGACGGATATCAATGTAATTTTGGATATACATAAATTTTCTGTTTGGCATTTTTATACCCAGACTTTTTGAAAAAGTTGATTGTTCACTCTGCGAAACAAAGAAAACTATGTCCGTTAGTACAAACAGAATGCGTTCACCAACTATATAAAATAGGCGCAACGCCCAGTGAAGAGACTTTGGGAAAAAGCCATTCGGCGTATAAATCGTTTTTATGTGAGGGAAGAAAAGTTTTACAAAACGGGCGAAGGATGCTGCTCCCCTTCCATGAACGTGGAGAATATCAATCGATCTTGATTTGCAAAATTGAATCAACAAATAAAGATTCAGGAGGAGGTTCGGGCCTTTCAGCTTCAGTATATGTGATGGAGGCAATACTGATTGAAAATGGTCCATAAACACACCGTTGTTTCCACTGACATAGTATTCATATTCTGTAAAATCCTCCACGATACGTTTTATCGTTAACGGCCCACCGCCGGTGTCCATAGAGTAGCTAACGTGAAGGATTTTTTTCATATGGTTTCAGAATAAACAACAAACTTGCAAAGGTTGAAAAAAAGATAAGCCCCTTGTTTCGTGTAAGCAATGACTCTGTTATACATCCAAGTGTAAATAGAAAAATGAATCCCACATGAGTAATTCTCTTAGCCTTTATCGCCTGCACAAATAAATTTGCCAAAAGAGCCGTGAAAGCTACTAAACCAAGAATGCCTGTTGACACGGCAATTTGAAGAAATGCATTGTGAAAATTATACTTATTCTCAATTGCTTCCCCGTCGTTAAATGTGTCGTAACATCTCAGGGCAATTTCTTTCACATCGCATATACCAACGCCAAAGAGGAAGTTTTCAGAAAACAATCTCCATCCGCATTGAAACAAAATATACCGGGGATCTCCTTTCGTTCCGCCCTCCAGCACTTGAATGATCTTTGAATGTAGAAAGGGGACTTGCAGTGCAGCTACCACTAAAAAGACCAGTCCTGCAACTATTACTAAAGATTTGCCGACTCGGAATTTGTTTTGAAAAAACATCGTCAATAGGTAGAAGACAAAAACTATAACAACCGCAAAGAAAGATGTCCTTGAACTTAAGAGAGCCAGAAACATGAAAAGGAAACAGAATAAGAGTATGAATAGAATCTTATGGTGACGTTGTGATTTTCGAAAAAGCTTTTCAGAAATAATAATTAAGCAAAAGCCCACGAAGAGGGAATAATAGTTGCTCTTGAGATTAAGAGTTTCCGGAAGGACCCAAGAAAAATAGCTCAGATTCTCGGGTATGGCAAAGTCTGTTAGTGAAAGGTCATAGACGATAAGCGTGGAGATCAAGCTGTAAATAGCGCATACGGTGCAAACTCCAACAAAGACAAACAGTAAACTTTCTACGTCACGCTGAGATAGTCTAAACGAAGAAAAGGCAATAGGAAAACCTAATAAACACAAGTAGCGCTCAATGAAGCTGAAGCGGTAGTCGAACTTTTCTGATGTCAGAATAGACAATAGTATAATTATGAACAATGCAGTGAACAATTGAATGGTAAGCGACTCTTTTGTCAGGCGCCATGAGTCTCTGAACTTACCCGTAGCCAACCAATAGAGCGCAATGGGAATCAATGCAAAATTTCCATATCGGTAAGGCAGGGGGAGCGTAATAATAAATAACCCCATTAACCATACGTCTATCCGCGAATGTGTACCCAAAGCTTTAATCATTTGACCGCACACTTAAGGATAATATTGCACGCTCATATTCTAATATGATTTTGCCTAAAGAAAACCTTTCGGTTACAAACTTGACAGTTTCATTTTTGTTAATCGCTAGATATTCCTTGCTTTCAATTTTCCTGGCGAATTGCTCCAAGTCTCCATCCGGAATCAACCACCCATTTAATCCCTCTTCTATGATCTCAGCTGTGCCACCTGGTGAATTAAACGCAATAACGGGCAATCCGCATGCATTAGCTTCCAGTACTACATTTGGTAAACCTTCATAATAGGACGAGAGCAAAAGGCAATCCGACATAGCCATAAATTGAAATGGATTTTCCTGGAGGCCTAAGAATTCCACCCGGTCATTCACATGCAATGCAGAGGCTAAACGTACGAGATCGTCTCTTAACGGCCCATCGCCAATTATTCTCAACCTTAACGGCAGATGCGAAAGAAGGCTGATTATCCTGAGGAGCCGATCGAATCCTTTCTGATTGCTCAGCCTCCCTACGCCAAGCAGCTCTATCCTTTTGTTATCGGAGTTTAAGCCGCTGGTCAAACCCGTAGTGCTTGCCGAAATATGCGCTATGTCAATTGGATTATATATAACTTTGATAACTGACGGATTGATATTAAAATTTGCGATCAAGTCATCGGCCATTGCTTTCGATTGACATATAATCAAATCGAAGTTTTTGTACAGTCGTTTGTAAAGAAATCGAAACAGCGAGGGGAACTTCTCGTCTTTCAAACTTGAGCTTATTGTATTGGACTCACGGGCCACAAACAAAACCTTTTTGCTTACAAAAAAGCGAACCATCGCAAGGATAACATTGAGGTGCGTAAGCGTAGAAAATACAATTCCAGGGTTTTCTCTCCTTATAAGCGAGATCAATGCCCTGAAAGCATGACTAGTCTTCGTAAAATTGTATTGCACCAGGCTGATGTCTGCGGGCAGAAGTTTATTGAAATGTTCGTTGCTGGGCCTTATCAAAGTCACCAGCGTAATATCAAACAATTCGCGGCTAAAACCCTTTACAAGATTCATAAACACACGCTGCGCCCCCCCACTATAAAGGTCAGGGACAACAAACAATATTTTTGTTTTTTTCAACATCCGTTTCCGGATGATATGGAATACCCGGCAAACTCGAATTTTAGAGCTGGATTCAGATTATTAAGCATTGAATTACATGCCTGGAGTTTGGCCCCTTTCAGTAAAGAATTTAAGTTCGTATACTTGCGCAAGTATAGGAAAATCTGAACTAAATCAATAAACATTTACAGGTTGGTCTATTTTTTTAAAACGGTTGTTTTTCATCTGGCACACCCTACACCATTGCAATAAGGTTTTGGAGAACTAAAATGAATTTTCTTAGAATAGAATCGTTTAAGCGAGGCATTATTGTTTCTACGGTTTTCAACTTGCTGGCCAAAGGACTCCTTTTTTCAGTGAGCTTAATGGTTGCCTTTTACTTTGGTTCCACAAACCAAACCGATGTGTATTTTTATGCTTATAACGTGGTTGTACTGATATCGGGTTTCTTCACGATGCTGAATTCCACCGTATTGATACCTGAGGCTATGCGTATTCGTATCGATAGCGAACAAGAATCATCACGCTTTCTGGTCTTCTTCATCTATGTTTATGCTTCTCTTTCCGTTTTACTGACACTTGTATTTTTTATCTCACCCGTTAACACTTTTACGGGCATATCCAACTTCGACATTACGACTTTGGAGGAGCATGAGTTGATACTGCAGCTTGCTATCCCGTTGATTTTTCTAATGACACTGACAAACCTTTTCACAGAGATTTTGATCTCTTACCGTTTCTTTTCGATCACAATGATTGTTAGTATCGTCAACAGCATTATCTCCATTGCGTTTCTCCTCCTTTTTAAATCGCAGTGGAGTATAAGTAGCCTTCTTATCGGACTACTGTCCGGTTTCAGCCTCAATATTGTAGTGCTTTTCATAGTGATGAAAAAATATCTGAAATGGGAACTCAAATTCTCATGGTATCCTGTAGGCAAACGAATCTGGCGAAATGTTGGCTTGGCGCAAGCTGGCAACGTGACGACGGTATTAAACTCTTACGTCCCCTTGTTTCTGTTAAGTGGATTTAATCCCGGAATCATCACGGCGTTGACATTCGCGCAGCAACTTTCCGTACTGCCAAATTCACTACTGACCAATCATTTTACATCTGTTGCAGCTATCAAATTTAATGAGCTCTACAGTCGCAAGGCTTTTACTGATCTGAATAATATCTTTCTGTCGACGTCAGAATTCTTAATTTTTATTTTAACGCCAGTGAGCGGCATCCTGTTCTTTTATTCTGAAGAGATTCTGACGGTTATCCTTAAGCACGGACGATTTGATGAATCGGGTGTGGCAAATGCTTCACTTTTTTTAAAATATCTGGGTTTACAATTACCTTTGTTGGTGATCAATAATCTCTTTTCGCGCCTTCTTATGGCAGGCCACAAGGTGGCCCAGTCGTTTTTGTATCAGATCGCATTTAACATTGTTCTTGTTATAATGCTGTTTGTGGGCATAAAAAGTTTAGGGATAGTAGGGTATCCGTTGGCCTTAGTGATTGTTTATTTATTGAACATTTTCGCCTGTTACTACTTGGAAAAGTATTTCTTTGGTATCATCCAATACAGATCCTTACTTAATAAATTTTTCAAAATATTTATCGTAAACGCCGGCTTAATATTTCTTATTTATGCAGGTATCGAGCTAGTTGGTATTCAAAATTATATTTTTAAACTGCTCTTGGCTGGTTCTGCGTATCTAATCATACTGCATATTCTGAACCAAATATTTCATTTGAACGAAACTGCGCTCGCCTTTGCGAATAAGATTATTGCTAGAAAATAAATCATAATGGAATCGGAGCCTAATACAAAATTATCTGAAAAAGCATACTGGGATGAGGTCCTTGTGAATCAAAAGTTACCCCGGATAAATAGTTCGAGGAATTATAACTATAAAGTAACAATGGATTTTGTTGAGGATATTTTTGAGAGCAAATCGTATAAAACACTTTTTGAAGTTGGGTGCGGTTCGTCGGGCTGGCTACCATACTTTGCAAAGCAGTATGGACTGACCGTGTCGGGTGTGGATTATTCAGAAGTGGGATGCAAAATCGCCGAAAAGAATCTGCAACTTCTGAAGATTGAATATGGTGAAATAATCTGCCAGGATATTTTTGATCCCAGTTGGATGGGTGGCCGTGGCTATGACGTAATCTTTAGCTATGGTGTAATAGAACATTTTGAGAAACCGGAGGACATTATCAAGATTTTTAAGTCATTAACAAATTCTGGGGGAACGATCGTAACTCTTGTTCCTAATCTGAATGGATTGAACGGCTGGCTTACGCGTTATTTCATGAAGGACGTATATAAAATGCATCGTGTCATTACAAGGGAACAGCTGCGGAGTTATCATAAGTCGAATGACTTGGTTGACTATAAGACGGGATATGCCGGTACTTTTTCACTGACAGTAATTCCGTGGACGACTGCCAACCGCGGCGTCTTAAAGAAAGGTTTTTTTCTCCGTTCGTTTTTCTTAAAGGTGATATTTGGTGTGAACTTAATACTGACGTCTGTTTTTAAGATCTTGCCCGACGTGCCTTCGAAATCTTTTTCACCATACATCATCACCGTTGCCAAAAGAACAGATTCGGTATGAGTACGGATGTGATTGTTAAGAAAGCATTTAGGCGAATCTTGAAACTTGTTTTCGGGTTCGATCATTGGCACACATCAGTTCTTGAAGAACGGCCTTATGCGCTGGACATAGTCAAATATTGCAATGCGAGAAACACTCGTGGGAGCGTATTAGAAATCGGATGTGGCCTTGCAGATATATTGAGAAAAACCAACTATCGACAAAAGATGGGTTTTGACATAGATACAAAGGTATTGGATTGCGCCAAGTTTTTATCATTTTTCGATGGTGGTCCAAAAATAAAATTTGCTCAGTTTCATTTTCCCGAAACTGAATTAAAAGAGATAGTCGATGTTCTCATTATGGTGAATTGGATTTTCTTTTTTGAAGAGGACACGCTAAGGCGCTATATTGAAAAATATTTTCACGAGAATGTCAGGGCCGGAGGCGCTATTATAGTGGATACGTTGAAAGATCCGCATTATCCGAATCATCATAATGTAAAAGCGCTCACGACAAATCTGCCGTGTAAAATTTCTAAACTTGGAAACTATACACGGCAAAGAGAAGTTTGGGCAATAGAAAAAGAACCGTTCGCTGCGTAAATTGCAACACAAACCTTATGTGCGGATTCGCTGGCATTCTTAATGATTCGAAACTGTTCTCAAGAGATCACGTCGGTATGATCGCTGGATGCGTTTCCTTTCGCGGTCCCGATAGCACTGGCATACGAATTTTTAATCAATATTTTCAGCCTTCTGAGATTGGCAATAATGCTTTTTTCTTCAACAGGTTGGCTATTATTGATCTTGACGCGCGTTCAGATCAACCGTTTGAAAACGATCGTTATCTCTTACTATTTAATGGGGAGATTTACAACTACAAGGAGCTGAGGGGAAGACTTGAAGGGAAGGGAATTCAATTTAACACAACATCCGACACTGAAGTCTTATTCTATTGGCTGATTGAGTATGGAGTAGAAGGATTACCGCAATTGAACGGCATGTTTTCCTTTTCTCTTGTTGATAAACAAAATGGAAAATTCTTGTTGTCGCGAGACCGGCTGGGTATCAAACCTATGTATTATGCACAGGTTAATGGGTCCCTTACTTTTGGCTCTGAACTAAAATCTGTCATCAGGTTGCATGATGGCTCATTCGATGTCTCGTCATCTGCTATTGAAATGTACTTATGGCTTCAATACATTCCTACCCCATATACACCATTTGAAGGCGTGTATAAGCTGCCTCCCGGCCATTACATTGAAGGAACAATTGATCAACTAAAAACTGGCAATCAACTTCAAACTAGAGCCTTCTGGGATGCCTATGAATTTATCCTCAACGCAGATGTCAATTCAAATCCCAATGATCTTGAATCCATACTCAAAGACAGTCTAGCCAGTCAGTTGAACGCAGACGTTCCATTAGGATTATTCCTGAGTTCGGGTATAGACTCATCGTTGCTTGCCTCCCTGGTTCATAAGTATTTTTCGGCCGAAAAGGTTTTCAACTTTTTCACCATTGCATTTCGGGAAAATACTGCCAAGGATGAGAGTGTAGATGCCCAACAGTTCATCCAGGGTTTTAAGAATCCCAATCTTCAAAATCATTTGCTGACCATTGACCCTTCCTTCATAGGGGAGAAGTTAGAATCATTATATCAATACGTTGACGAGCCTTTTGCTGATTCAGCTGTGTTGCTCAATTGGGCAATTTCGCAAAAGGCCCGCGAGCATGTAACTGTCGTAATTTCAGGAGATGGGGCCGATG
Source organism: Chitinophagaceae bacterium (assembly GCA_025929635.1). GTDB lineage: Bacteria > Bacteroidota > Bacteroidia > Chitinophagales > Chitinophagaceae > VBAS01. Next base: position 1,952 of record JAICPX010000160.1, on the reverse strand, counting down.
AATTATTCTGGGGATATCCCCGGTACAGCCTTTGGCAAAAGTTTACGCAGCGAGCCGCGATGCTGGTCGCTCCTCAATTGGTTCACCAATTGGCCCAGCACCTGCCTGGAAGCAGATTCAAGCATAACGCACTTTTTGCATCGGAACCCAACCCTGTGAAACGGCATTTGAATCTCTTTCTTCCTTCAGGGATGCGGTTTCTTATTCAGGATTCAATTTTGAAGTATCCCATGTGGGCAACCGCCAACCACAGCGGAATCAAAAATAGAAAAGACCTGCCAGCGCTTTTGGATCTGAAGATGTATTTGCCCGATGCGATGTTGTACAAGGTGGACCGGTCAAGTATGGCATCAAGCCTTGAGGTACGAGTTCCCTATCTGGACAACAACGTGGTGGACTTTTCGTTGACGCTGCCCTTTGATTATAAGTCCAACGCGCAATTTCAAAACAAGGCAATTCTCAAATCGCTGTTGGTGAAACTAGCTCCCCACTATGACATCAGCCTGACGAAGAAGGGCTTTGGTTTCCCTTTGGAGAGTTGGATGCGAAATCAATGGAAAGACAAGATACTTTCAACTACCACTGAAAAGTCCCTCGTGGAACTTGGGCTGGATCCGAAACCGTATCTTAAGATCGTCAATGATTTTTTTTACCGAGGAGGCCGGCATTATACAGACGTCTGGTATCTTTTTAATCTTTCGCTGTGGCTCGAACAGTTTAAGTCCGAAGTGAAATTTACTATCGCAAAAAGCGCATGACTGTTTACCTGGTTATTACCATAGATGTAGAACCTGACTGTACTCCTTCATGGCAGTATTCCGACCCATTGGCATTTAAGGGAGTTAGCATTGGAATCAAGGAACGGTTGCAGCCATTATTTATCAAACACAACGTTGTGCCTACCTACCTTGTTAACAATGTAGTCCTTGAGGACGACGAAAGTATAAACGTCCTTGCTCATCTTGAGGGAATATACGAACACGGCACTCACCTACATCCTGAGTTCATAGAGCCGGAAAAGTCGTTTGCATCATATGCCGGAAAACGTGGACTGGCAAACTCATGTGAATATCGACCAGAGGTCGAATTCGCTAAAATAAAAAATATCACAAACCTCTTTGCTGATAGGTTCAACCACAGACCCACATCTTTCAGGGCTGGGCGGTTCAGTGCGGGGCCTAATACTATAACCAGCCTTCAAAGACTGGGGTACAAAGTAGATACAAGCGTAACCCCTCATGTTGTATGGGATGACAAGACCCGTACGAATCCTGTAGATTATTCGAACGCAAAAGAGCAACCCTATTTCATAAAGGAAGGAACGATACTTGAAAGCGATGTTGAAGGATCAATTTTGCAGGTGCCGGTGTCAATTGTACAACGACCTACCAGATTATTGAGCGAGCTGAAGCGTACCTATTTTGGTTTAAGAGTTCCTATAAAAAAGATGAAATCCGTATGGTTGAGGCCTGTTTATTCAAGTAACGAGGAATTGCGGTTCGTAGTTGACAAAATATTTGATCTTTACACGGACCAGGATGTTGTCGTGCTCAACATGATGTTTCATAACGTGGAAGTGATGCCTGGGTTAAGTCCCTACTCCAAGAACGAATCGGATTGCAAAGCCTACCTGAACCAACTCGCTTTATTTTTTCAGTACTGCAAAAGTAGAGACATAAAGAGCGTGGCATTAACTGATCTTTATGACCTTCAAAAGAAAAGGTAACTCCCTGACGGTTGTCATGCTTTTTGACAAGCTGCCACCTCTTGGCGTCGGTGGTGCAGAAACGCAGGCCATTCGTCTTGCAAAAAGACTTATCCAACTGGACGTTAACGTAATTTTTATTACTCCCGGGCGAGATAGGATTAAGGGTTATGGCGAAATAGAAGGTATCCCCGTCTATCGATTACATTCATTCTTAAATTACTTTTGGGATCTGTCGTCTGCGCTT
>JAICPX010000236.1 GCA_025929635.1 Chitinophagaceae bacterium | reverse complement strand
TATCAGGTCCCGATACTTATTTTAACAATGTCCCCAGGGATCAATGGCCAAATGGGAAAAACGTGCAACTTACCAATACGGAATTGTTTCAATCCATCAATCCGCTTTTTATTGTATTGCTTACGCTCTTCTTTGTACCGTTTTTTGATTGGCTGCGAAAACGAAGAAAAGAACCAACAACAGCATCTAAATTTGGAATGGCCATGTTCATAGCCGGTTTGTCAGCACTCGTGATGGTGTTTGCCGTCATGTCCGTTCCGTCCATTTACACGCATAAGGCATCTCCAATCTGGCTTTGGCTAACTTATTTTGTATTTACGATCAGTGAAATATTCTTAAGCCCAATCGGATTATCCTTTGTTTCTAAATTATCACCACCACGGTTGACGGCCCTGATGATGGGGGGATGGTTTTTGGCCACTTCAATTGGCGGAAAAGTTGCGGGGATCATGACGGGCTTCTGGGATGATTTCCACGATAAGAAGATATTCTTTGGTATACTTGTAGCTGCCGCATTTATTGGCGGCATATTGATTTTTTCTCGAATAAAGTCGTTGAATCAGATAGTGAGAGAGAAAACGGGTTCGACCTGATCTAGGTAAAAAATGATAAATGAAGGTGGACGTGTGCCACCTTTTTATTTTACAAATTTTGTTTGCTTACCTTTCTCCTAAAATGATTTGCCATGTGGAAAAAACATCCTAAGGCGTTGCCCTTTCTCTTTTTCTCTGAAATGTGGGAGCGGTTCGGATATTATTTAATGATCGGAATTTTTACCCTTTACCTGAAAGATGTAGAAAAAGGTTTTGCGATGACCGAAGCAGAATCGGCTGATCTGTATGGAACCTTTATTGGTCTTGTATTCCTTACCCCTTTTCTCGGGGGTTTGCTCGCTGATCGTTATTTCGGTTACCGGAAATCGATCATTCTGGGTGGCCTGATGATGGGTGCAGGTTATTTACTGATGGGTGTCCACAATCTATCTGTGCTCTACATTGCAATGACGCTGGTGATCGTTGGCAATGGTTTCTTTAAACCAAATATTTCTACTCTGCTTGGCAATGTTTACACCACGCCGCAACATATACATCAGAAAGATGAAGGCTATAACATTTTTTACATGGGTATCAATATTGGTGCCTTTATCTGTAATTTTTTTGGTGCTGCCTTGTATATCACGTTCGGATGGGCTTATGCCTTTGCCGCCGCAGGTGTCGGCATGTTTATCGGCGTAATTGTTTTTTTGGCCGGTACAAAACATTATGCTGCCTATGATATAAAGAAAGGTGTGAAAGAAGGTGATATGTCATTTACAAAAATCACCTTACTTATCCTGGTGCCATCAGTCATTGCCGGAGTAATTGGGTGGTTCCTACCCGTGCAATTATTGGGTCACCCGCTGGTTGGCACCGAATCTACTGATGCATTTATATTCGCCTGCATCCCGGTTATTTATTTCTTTTCATCCATTTATTTCTCGGCAGATAAGGATGAAAAAAGACCGATAGCAGCCTTGCTTGCCATTTTTGCGGTGGTGATTTTATTCTGGGCCGTGTTCAAGCAAAATGGTTCTGCCTTGAATACATGGGCGGATCGGTATACGAATCGTGAAGTATCGGGTGTGACCGAAAAAGTTTTCAATGGCGTAAAACTTGCCCAAACTGCTACTTACGAAAAGGATTCAGTTGCCAAATATGACCATCAGTTTCGCCTGCAAAAAGAAGACGGTAAGGTGATAAAGGAATTTAATTACCCCTACTATTTTAAAAATATACCTGATGAAAAAAAGCCGGCAGAAGGAAGTGAAATCAGCCTATGGGCAACCAATCTTAGCCAATCGATCAATCCTGGCTGGGTAATAATTTTAACGCCACTGATTGTTGCTTTTTTTGCCTGGCTCAGAAGAAAGAATCGTGAACCGTCAACAGCTACTAAAATTGCATTCGGACTATTTATCTCAGGATTGTCTGCATTAGTAATGGTAGCTGCCGTATATGCAAGTAATAACGGTACTGAAAAAGCAAGTGTGCTTTGGCTGATCGCCAGTTATGGCGTTATTACGATCGGTGAGTTATGTCTTAGTCCAATGGGACTCTCAATCGTTTCAAAACTAAGCCCTGTACGGATAACTTCATTAATGATGGGCGGCTGGTTTCTCTCCACTTCTATTGGCAATAAACTTTCCGGCGTTCTGGCTACGCTGTGGGATACCTATGACCATAAAGCAAATTTTTTCTGGCTCAATTTTATTTTGCTTATGGCAGCAGCGGGTGTATGCTTTGCGATGTTAAAATGGCTTAACCGCATTATGAAGGAAAAAGGAGTGAATTGAGTAAATGGATAGTCGATAGTCATTAGTCATTAGCCATTAGTAAGATCTCCGATATTCAACTTTGCTATCGACTATGGACTAACGACTCATGACTACTTTTCACTATCTTCCATAAACTAAACCAACTGACATGGCTGATCAGCAATCTTCCTTCAGGCCCTTTGTTTCTCCTGAAACAAATATGGCAGAGTTTACAATTAAATCGGTTTTAACGGGCGCTGTATTTGGAATTATTTTTGGCGCGGCCACAGTGTATCTTGCATTAAAAGCCGGGCTTACTGTTTCAGCTTCGATTCCAATTGCAGTGATGGCGATTGCACTTAGCAAATTATTTCTCCGTACAACTATACTTGAAAATAATATCATTCAAACGACTGGCTCCGCCGGTGAAAGTATTGCAGCAGGAGTTGTATTCACCCTTCCAGGCTTTCTGTTCTTAAGTGACCCGGCCAGCGCCAGCTTCTTTAATTATTTCACCATCCTGACTCTCGCTGTTTTCGGTGGCATACTCGGAACCTTAATGATGATACCACTTCGTCGCTCTTTGATTGTAAAAGAACACGGAGTTTTGCCTTACCCGGAAGGGACTGCCTGTGCTTCTGTACTGAAAGCGGGAGAGAAAGGCGGCCAGTTTGCAAAGACAGCATTCCTTGGGTTAGGGTTTGCTATGGCCTATGCTTTACTGCAAAAAGTATTTCATGTAATTGCTGAAACACCTGCATTCATGACTAAGCAGGCACAAAAGTTTTTCCCTTCGGCCAGAGTAAGTGGTGAGATCACTCCTGAATATTTAGGCGTAGGATATATCATAGGACCAAGAATTGCCGGTGTACTTGTAGCTGGTGGCGTTTTAGCCTGGTTGGTATTAATTCCATTATTGGCTTCTCTTATAGATGCCCATGTTGTCGCATCGCAGTTAGTAAAGGTGGGTTACCTGGCTGATATAACTAAACCAGGAGGATCCTTTGGTTGGGATCCGGCAACGCAGAATTTTACTAATTGGTCGGATGCTATTTACCGTGCTTATATAAGACAGATCGGTGCCGGCGCTGTAGCAGCAGGTGGTTTGATCACGCTCATTAGAACGATTCCTACAATTATTGCATCTTTCAAAGGAAGTATCGGTTCTATGAAAAAAAAAGGCATTAGCGAAAGTCAATCGGTAAAAAGAACAGAACGTGACCTGTCAATTAAAATCGTTGGATTGGGAAGCCTGGCTCTTATTCTTCTCATGACTGTAGTGCCCAATGTTCCCGGTGATTCAATTGGCAGCAAATTGTTATTGGGATTACTTGTAATCATTTTTGGCGCTTTTTTCGTAACCGTGTCTTCACGGATTGTGGGATTGATCGGCTCCTCAAATAATCCAATCAGCGGTATGACCATCGCCACCTTGATGGGAACATGCCTGATCTTTATTGCGGTCGGATGGACAGGAAAGTTTTTTGAACCAATGGCACTGGTTGTTGGTGGCATGATATGTATTGCCGCCGCGAATGCCGGAGCTACTTCGCAGGATCTAAAAACAGGATATCTTGTTGGCGCCACGCCTAAATACCAGCAGATTGCATTATTTATTGGGGCCGTAGTGTCTTCATTGGCCATTGGCTTTACTGTTAAAATTCTTGATACCCCTACTTCTGCTATGGTGGCAAATGGTATTGAACATGCTATCGGAACAAATACTTATCCTGCTCCGCAGGGTACATTAATGGCCACATTGATCAAAGGAATTCTTTCATTCAATCTTGACTGGCAATTTGTGCTGGTTGGGTTTTTTATTGCGATAACACTCGAATTGTGCGGGGTGAAATCACTCTCATTCGCCGTTGGTCTATACCTGCCCTTATCAACTACATTACCTATATTTCTCGGTGGAGCCATAAAAGGAATAGTTGAAATGAGAAACAGGAGAAAGAAAATAATGCTTACACCGGAAGAGGAAGACCTTGGCAAAGGCAATCTGTTTGCAACAGGCCTGGTAGCCGGCGGCGCTTTATTTGGTGTGATCGCAGCTATTCTTACCGTCTTTTTCGAACCAACAATGAATGCATTAAATCTTGAGCACGGTTTAACAGGTGCACTGGGACAAGGAGGGTATTTTATTCTTGGAGTTGCTTTTTTTGCCTTTATGGGATTCGTGCTGTACCGAATCGCAATATCAAAAACGAAAAAGCTGTAGCTTATCTCAAATAAGGGCGCAGTACAGACTGTGCCTTTATGTTTACACAAACTTTAGATACTCATACTTCTTTTTCAATATCGCCATATCATCGGCAGCTAACCAGTTTTTTAAAACGGTAGCATAGACATTTTTGAAATCAACTTTGTATTTCAGATCCCCTTCTTCAAGATCAGTAAGATCAGGCAAGGTATTGATCAATCCCTTTTCTTTCAGATTGCCGCCAATTAAGAACATGTTATTTGCTGTGCCATGATCCGTCCCCCCACTTGCATTTTGCGAAACTCTTCTGCCAAACTCAGAGAATGTCATGATCAATACATCATTGAACCGGCCATTCTCTTTCAGGTCTTTTGTGAATACTTTTACCGCATCATTCATCTGGTTAAATAAATTCTGCTGTTGCATTTGCTGGTTGATATGTGTATCAAAACTTCCGTGAGAAACATAATAAACCTTTGTATTGATATCGGAAAAGATAAGCGAGGCAATCGTTTTTAAATTCTGTCCAAGGTCTGTTTTCGGATATTCCGCTTTTGAAGGATGGAACTTACTCTTTTCAAAGATGTAGTCAGCCGAAGAAACCGTTTCAGCCAGTGTCTTGTATAGATAATCAACAGGCTGCTCGCCCGGTTCATCCTTGTGTTGTTGCATTACGTCTTTGAAGAAACGCTGATTGGCTGTGCCGAACAAACGCTTTGGGTCTTTCATAGCAATAGCTTTTGCCTCTTCCCCTTTCATTGCAAGGCTTAGTGTGTCGTCCAGTTCCAGCGCGTAGGTCGGTTTATCACAACCCTTACATTGCGCATCGAGATAACGCCCCAGCCAACCCGTTGTCCAGTATTCTTTGCTATCGCTGCCGCTGTGCCAGATGTCCATACTGCGGAAATGAGAACGATCGGGATTTGGATAACCTACGCTGTTCATGATGCCAAGACTTCCATCATCATACAATTCTTTAAATGCAGATAATGCCGGGTGTAATCCTGCCTCATCAGTCAGTGACAACGCTTTTGATCTGTCAATACCGAGTCTTGGTCTTGATTTATAATAAATATCATTGCGGTAAGGAATAACGGTATTCAATCCATCATTACCGCCGCTTAGCTGGAGCATCACCAATACCCTATTTCCGGGCGGCACCATATTTCTTCCTTCCAGGGCCTTCAAGAATTTCGGCACCATGAAAGATGCCGTGGCAAGTGAACCGATCTGAAGGAATTCTCTTCTTTTAATTACCATCTCTAAGTTTTTAAATGTTCAATGTTCGATACTCAATTAAATTAAAACTATTCATCCTAAGTTCCCCTTTAGGGGACAGGGGCTTCTAGCAAAGCTGATATTCCGGCGTACTCATCAATTGCAGTGTTGCCGACCGGATAAAACTTTCTTTGCTGGATGCATCTGCATATTGTTTTATCAATTCGTTGCTCACACTGCTTTTTGTTTGTAATAAGCTGGATGCTAATGACCCGGCCAATTGATCATTCTGTACCTTTTCGAAGCGGCTGGTATATTGTTTCCAATCGATATTGGCCCTGATGATCGAACGTTTTGCAATACCTTTCATTTTTTCCCCGTTTTCTTTTCTCCCCATCATCTGGTCGTCATCATCTTTTGTTTTTACATTCAACTCATCCACATCATTTATCAATTGAGGAATACGCATCCGTAACATCAGGCTGCTGCTATCGATCCACGCTTTACCACCCGGCCATCCGGCGACATTGGGAGGATAAAAGAGAACCTGTCCTAATGCCCTCTGTAAAAATGTCAATGCTTCCTGGTTTTCCAATTCCATTGGTAACATCCGTTGTATACCTGCAATCAGCTCAATTGGCGATTTTATTTTACTTCCAATATTTTTTTCATCATAAAACCAGTCGCTCGTAAAAATATCTTCCATCAATTTGCCAATATCATAAGTGCTTTGGTAAAAACGATCGGCCAGCCAGGTCACTTTTTCATCATCAATATTTTCATTGACAAAAAATTTATAGATCTTTTGAGTAAGATATTTTGCCGTCTGTTTTTGTGATAACAAAATGTCGAGCACTTCATCGCCATTAAAATTTCCCGTTTTACCTAACACAGTTTTACTTCCAAAATCATGTTGAAACCGGCGAAAAACAAATTGTCCCTTCAGATCGGCAGTCCAGCCAGTAAATGCCCTGGCAGCTTCTTTAATATCATTCTCGGTGTAGTTACCGCGGCCGAGTGTAAACAACTCCATCACTTCTCTCGCAAAGTTTTCATTGGGATGATCCTTCCTGTTCTGCTGGTTGTTTAAGAAATTCAGCATAGCTGCAGACTTAGAAACTTCGTGCAGCATATCACGAAAGCTTCTGAGTGCATTACGCCGGATCACATCCAATAATCCCTGCTGGTAAAAAACGTTGATATTACGGCAAGCGAAATGTCCATGCCAGAAGAAAGCCAGTTTTTCTCTTAACTGGGCATCGGTATTTACAAAAACCCGCAGCCAGTTCAGATTTAAACTCCGGATGCTCTCACGGTTTT
>JAICPX010000470.1 GCA_025929635.1 Chitinophagaceae bacterium | reverse complement strand
TGTGGTTTTGCAGTAAATACCGCTTTCTATCATCGCCGGGCAAAACTACTCGGCGCTTTACTGGCGGTTTATTCCTTAGCTACCTACTATTACTTTTATCCCAACCTGATCTCTTACTCCAATGAATTGATACCTGTGAAAAAGAATGCCTACAAAATAATGGCAGATTCCAATTTAGATTTTGGGCAAGGCTGGCAATCATTAAGAAAATACCTTGCCGACCACCCCGACGTTCATATAGTGCCCGCTGACTCTAAACCGGGTAAATTTGTAATCGGGGTAAATGACTATCTTGATCTGAAAGGAGATCACCGGTATTCATGGGTTTATGATATTGCTCCCGATGGACAGATCGATCATTGCTTTTTACTACTGATCGTCCGGTAAAAAATAAAACTTGAACGACAACCGATCCATATTTGTCATTATTCCTTGCTATAACGAAGCAAAAGTTGTAAGACAAACAGTGACTGGTGTTCTTGAGAAAGGATATACAGTTGTGGTGGTTGATGATTGTTCAAGGGATGGTTCTAAAAAACAGTTGTCAGGATTACCCATTTACTACATGCGGCACCGGGTAAACATGGGACAAGGAGCCGCCCTGCAAACCGGGATTGATTTTGCAAAAAGAAAAGGGGCAAAATATTTTGTAACATTCGATGCTGATGGTCAACATGACAGCAACGATATACCCGGAATGGTTGAATTTTTGGAAAAAGAAAATGCGGATATTGTTTTTGGCTCACGATTTTTACCCGGGGCACAAACCAATGTATCACGTTCAAGAAGCTTTGCCCTGAATTTTGGGAGATATATAAATTTTTTGGTGTCGGGTATTATGTTGAGTGATTCGTTCAATGGATTGCGACTGCTTTCAACCACAGCAGCGGAAAAGATAAGGGTCAGGGAGAACCGGATAATACATCCGGTAGAGATCTTACTGCTGACCGCATCCAAAAAATTGAAATATGCAGAATATCCTGTGAAGATCCATTACAGCGCTTATTCAAAAGCAAAAGGGTTAAAGAACAAAGACGGCATAAGGATCCTGTTTGAAATTGTTTTATATAAAATTTTTGGCTAATGTCAATAACGATTATCCAGGTTGTACTTACGGTGTGTATTGCGCTGATCGCGGTGTATATGTACATCCGCTTGCGGAGCGGTGGTTGGCTGGATATTATGCTGATCGTACTTTTTTTCCTGGCGGGAACATTTTTTGTTTTATTTCCGGAAACGACAAATGACATTGCCCATTTTGTCGGAGTAAGCAAAGGGGCTAACTTATTTCTTTATACAGCGATCCTGTTCCTGTTTTTCCTGATTCTAAAACTTTATTCAAGGTTGCGAAGAGTGGAAGAGAAGTTTACAGAATTTGTGAGAAATAAAAGCCTGGAAGAAGCAGAAGAATTGGAAAGGAAAGATTAATCACCCCCCGGCTTTTTCGTTTTGTTCGCGTCAGATTTCTGTTTAAGTTTTTCCTCGTTCTTGTTTCCTTTATAATCTAATAACGGGTCACCAACAGGGGCCTGGCCGTCTTCTAATTTGAAAGTAAATACTTTGTCGATATGAACCCACATCCCATTCTGCCATTTAAAGCCTTCATAATCGCCATCGGGAATAAATGTCCATGGAAATTCGGGTTCGTCTGTTTCAGAGATCAAATGATCAAATAAGATCACTTTTAATTCTGGTTCATAGTTTACAAAGGTCCTTGCATCTTTTTTATACTCGATGCTGAAACGGGATTGCGTTGGCTTCGCAACACTGTCTTCTTTAAAACTAAACCCTCCTCCAAATACCGGCTCCTTTTTTTCATTAAACGATAATACATCTATCCATTTTTTCTGGGTGCGTAGCCCTTCGCGATCAATACCGAATAGCGTGTAATAGTTCTTTCCCTGGTGCTCCGTCTTTATGATGTTATAATATACAGCCCCGATCCAATTGGTAGTGCTGCAAGGTTTGAAGTAGGCGTCCTGTGTCCATTCGGGATCGTCCAGCAATCGAAAACCTTTTAAAGAACCATCAGCAGTCCTCATTTGGATAAACCCGCGCTGCCAGCCGCGGTAATCATCGATCTCCACGTACCAGGTATAGATCCTGAAGCTGCTATCCGGGGCATATAATTTTGAAATTCCAAGCACGGAATCAAAAGGGTAATAAAAAGAGTTTTTTATTTGTAGAGCCCTGATAAATGTTGGAACAAAATCCTTGTAAGCTAAAAGCCGTCCCACCTCCAGCGTATCTGTGATCATGAACCTGGCGATCTGCTGAAGTGAGTCTTCTTTTACTTTTAATTTCTTCTTATCTGCCGCAGAAACGGTCTGTGATGAAGCATCGATCGATGAAAAGATAAGCACAAAGGTCGCAAAGGCAGGAAGTAATAATTTTTTCACAGAATTTATCATTGGCATTTGAAGGCAAAAATACATTGCTTTTACCAGACGAGTAATAACGGCAAAAGGTTATGACTATTTTATAACTTTTTATAAAGCTTTGGCAAATTCGATAAGGCTATTGAAACGCAGATCAATATCAGGGTGGGGGAATGCCGTTTGCGGGTGAGTAGACGCAATATATACCGAGTACATTCCCGCATTTTTTCCGAAGAGCATATCACTGGGTTTATTCCCCGCAATTATTGACCGGCATGGCTCGATCTCCGGGAAATCCTTTTTTGCCTGGTGAGCCATTCCCGGGTTGGGCTTGCGACAGGGATTTTTAGGGTGAGTTGCGGTGCAATAATAAATACCATCAATCCTGCCTCCGGATGAGTCTATTTCTGCCTGCATTTTCCTGTGAATACCGGCAAGAGCTTCCTCTGTCATCAGCTCTTTGCCAACACCACGCTGGTTGCTGACAACAATGATCTTCCCGAACTTTTCGGAGCAAATCTTGATCGCATCTTTGGCGTAGTCATAGAATTTAAATTCCTGCCAGTTGCGGATGTAATCATCCTTCTTTTCATGATTGATCACTCCGTCGCGATCAAGGAATAATGTCCAACCTTTGTCAATCTTATTGAGATCGAGCGGCGGCTGTTTTAATTCATGTTGAACTCTTAAATAGTCTTCGGGAATACCGATATCGATAAAATATCCATTTTGGACCGAGCCATAAATTCTCCTTGTATCAGAATATTTTTCCAAATAATCTTTTTCAAAAGAAAACCTGGCAGGCATTTCTTCTGCAAGAAACTGTTCAGTATTTAAAAGATAAACGCCACCATTGATCAGCCCTGACTTGTAAAATTGTTTTTCTTTGAAATTTTTTATTGAATCATCTTCATTTAGTTCAACTACACCATAACGATCAAAATTTTCCATGGGTTTGAGTAATAACGTGCAATCCGATTGATGTTTGTTATGTTCTGTAATTGCTTTTTGCAAATCAATCTTAAAAATGGTATCGCCATTTACTACCAGTACGGTTCGTTCTGAAACCTTATAACACGAAGCAAGGATGGCGCCTCCGGTCCCGAGTGGTTCTCTCTCGATCACACATTCAAAATCTAATGAGGAGAAATTGACATTTAAATAAGTTTCAATTATTTCGTGTTTAAATCCAAGAGAGAAAATAATTTTCTCTATTCCCTGGCTGCGCAAATAGTTAATTAAATAAAAAAGAAATGGTCGGCCATTTACCGGCGCCATTGATTTAGGAAGATCGGGGAGTGCTTCGCGAAGTCTTGTTCCAAAACCACCTGCCAGTATGATTGCCTCTTTGATCAATTTTAGGTTTTAGATTTTGG